>DJKK01000065.1:16139-29816 GCA_002434595.1 Alphaproteobacteria bacterium UBA6544
ACACCATCGAGCGCATCGATCTCCCGCACAAGGTGCCCCTTGGCCAGGCCACCTATCGCAGGGTTGCAGGACATCTCCCCAATCGTTTCAACCTTGTGAGTGATGAGAAGTGTTGCGGCACCGAACCGTGCCGACGCGGCGGCCGCTTCCGCGCCCGCATGCCCACCGCCGATCACGACAACGTCCCAAGAGGATCCCATTTCGCCAGTCATGGCAGGAACTTAGGATGTCTTACGCGACCTTACAAGCCATCGCCGAGCTTCCCCTCGCGTCGCCGCGGCCAATGTTTCACGTGAAACATTACTTGCCGATGCAGAAGTCACGAAACACGATATCCAGAAGATCCTCAACATCCACCTGTCCGGTAATCCGCCCAAGCGCTCGCATCGCCAGGCGCAAATCCTCAGCCATAAGCTCGGGCAGGTGCGCCGCCAGCGACCGCTCCAAAGCCGCGAGACACTCAGAGACCGCCTCTCGGTGTCGGGCCCGAGTGATGACCGGCGCCGCCCCGACGTCAAACCGCGCCTGCACAACGGAAGTAAGCGCCTCAACAAATGCCCCGAGACCCGCACCGGTCCGAAGCGACATGTCGAATTGACCGAGGTCTCCGACCGGCACCTGCGGAGAATCATCGACACGGTCCTTCTTATTGAGAACAGTAATGGAATCGCTGGTCGCGAAAGCTTCTACTTCTCCAACGGGAGGGTCCTCTGCATCAAAGACCATCACCCGGATATCCGCGCGCGCCGAACGCTCCCGCCCACGGCGAATTCCTTCTGCCTCGACGTCTTCCGATGCGTCGCGAAGTCCCGCTGTATCCGACAACGTGACCGGCAAACCCCCGAGGTCCATCCGCACCTCGACGACATCCCGGGTCGTCCCCGCCACCTCTGAAACGATTGCGGCGTCGCGGCCCGCAAGCGCATTCAACAAACTCGACTTGCCAGAGTTCGGTGGACCGACGATGGCCACTTCAATACCCGTGCGCAGACGTTCTCCTACCGCCGAATCATCAAGATGTCGTATAATTTCGTCTTTCAACCACAATATATCCGGGGTGCTGCTCTCCAATAACGTTTCCGGCAAGTCATCATCCGGAAAATCAATAGCCGCTTCAACATGCGCCAGCCGGGTCATCAATCGCCGTTGCCAAGCATCGTAGATCGCACCAAGCGCACCCGCTGCCTGGCGTTGCGCCTGCCGTCGTTGGGCCTCGGTTTCGGCCTCGATCAGATCAGCGACGCCTTCCGCCGCGGTCAGATCCATTTTGCCGTTTAGGACCCCCCGTTTGGTGAATTCACCCGGTTCAGCCACCCGCGTCCCTGCGAAAGTAGAGAGGGCAGCCAGCATTGCCGAGACAACGGCCGGGCCCCCATGCACATGAAACTCGGCCACATCCTCTCCGGTAAAGCTACGCGGCCCCCGAAACCAGATCAGCAGTCCCTCATCGAGCGTGCCGTCGCCGTCCGCTGGCCGGAAAGTTCGGCGCACGGCGCAGCGCGGCGGCGGCAAATCCATTCGCGTCAATTCCTGAACGATATCAGCGGCCGACGGTCCGGAAAGACGAATTACGGCGAGGCCCGCCCGGCCAGCACCGCTCGAGAGCGCGTAAATCGTATCGCTCACCTGCCCGCCCTACTCCGTCGACGTAATCCCGGCGAGCTGCGACCAAATCGTTTTCTGCATTTCCTCCCAACCACCAACGGTCGCCGAGACCCAGCTTTTCAACAACGCACCGGGATCGTGTTTCTCTATACGCTCGCGCATATGGTCGCGATAATACTGCAGCAACTCTTCCTGCATCGGCGCGACATCGGATGAGTCCAAGAATCGCCGCATCTCTTCAGCCAAACACGCAATATTCATGGTTATTTTCATCGTTATCATCCCGATTTGGAGTTGTAACCCAAGAGCTGACAGGCAGGTTATAGAAGCCGTTTAGACCCCGCAACGCCGTCCGCCTAAAGACCCTAGATGTCCCGCGACGGGCTCCAACGTGAAACCAGTCCCTACTTAATTCAACACAAAGACCCTCCGGTGCATTGGACCGCATGGGGCGATGGCCTACTTGCGCGGGCACAAGCCGAAAACGGACCCATCCTGCTCTCAGTCAGATACACCGGTTATCATTGATGCCATGTCATGGCGCATGAGAGTTTCGAGGATCTCGAAATCGCAAACCTGCGAAGAACGGCCAGACGTCGATACGATCTATCAATCCGCCTTGTCCATGCTCGGCGAGCGACACGCCTTTGATCTAATGTTAGGACCCAAACTCTCACCGTTTCGGATAAAGCCGCGCGACATTATGATCGCAATCCCGTATGGTGTTATGAGCACTTACGGTGCTATCGCGAAGGAGTGCGGGGCCAATCCCATTCCAATCATCGGGCCGAACCACCGCCTCGATGCCGCCAATAGACGTCTTGGTGGATTTTTATACGGCGGCGGCACACCGAACACAAAGCGCCTGCTCAATAATGGCCTGATACAGGCCCCGTGACAAAACGCCCACTGCTGAGATAGGTTACGCACCAATCATCCGACCGCCGGACATCCCGGCACCTATAACCAACATTCCAGGGAGCGATGTATGCCCCGAGCCATACAGATTCAGAAGCAAGGTAAGCCGAGCGTCATGAAGTGGGTGGAAGTCCCGATCACAAAGCCAAAGAGTGGCGAAATCCTGATCAATCAGAGCCATATCGGCCTCAATTACATCGACGTCTACCATCGAAGCGGCCTCTATCCCTTGACCATGCCACACGGCATCGGCATGGAAGCAGCTGGCACCGTAGAGGCGGTCGGCCGAAATGTAAAAGGCCTCCGGCTCGGAGACCGTGTCGCTTACGCCTCGGGCCCTCCGGGCTCTTATACGGAGATGCGCGTGATGCCTGCCGACCGTGTTGTCAAACTACCGGCCTGGATTTCGAACGAGCAGGCCGCCGCTATGATGCTCCAAGGCATGACCACCGAGTATCTGATTCGCAGGACCTACAAAGTCAAGAAAGGTGAAACCGTTCTGTTTCATGCCGCCGCAGGTGGAGTCGGCCTGATTGCCTGCCAATGGCTAAAGCAGCTTGGCGCGACAATCATCGGCACAGTCGGCAGCCCTGCCAAGGCCAAACTCGCCAAGGCGCACGGCTGCGATCACATCATCAATTACAACAAACAGGATTTCGTGAAGCAGGTCAAAAGCATCACGAAGGGCGCCGGCGTTCCAGTGGTTTACGATTCCGTCGGCAAGTCAACCTATGAAGGTTCGCTCGATTGCCTAAGTCCGCTCGGCACCTTTGTCTCTTTCGGCAATGCCTCCGGCCCGATACCACCGGTCGATGGTGGAATGTTGTCTCAGAAGGGATCGTTATTCTTCACGCGCCCCACGCTGATGACCTATACGGCTACGAGATCAGATCTCGCGGCATCTACGCGCGCCTTGTTCGGTGCGGTGAAGAAAGGCGTCAAGATCGAGGTAAACCAACGCTACGCGCTCAAGGATGCTAAACAAGCGCATATCGATCTCGAAGCCCGCAAGACCACGGGTTCAACCGTGTTGGAAACCTGAGTTTCACGCACACGCGTGCAATACCGTAAACGGCCCCCACTATAGAGCGGGGCCGTTTTTCATCGGCAATGCCCATGTCGCTCATTTCATATGTATAGCGAATTGGCGGAATTGATTCCGAGACCTGAACGTTTGGACCAATTCGCCTGCGAATGCAGATATCTGCCGACGGAAATATCTGGCCTACTGGTTCATCGCATCGAAGAAATCGTTGTTGTTTTTGCTGTCTTTGAGCTTCTCCAGCAAGAACTCCATGGCGTCCGTCGTTCCCATCGGCGTGAGTATACGGCGCAAAACCCACATCTTTGCCAGCGTACCCTGTGGCACCAACAGCTCTTCCTTCCGAGTGCCCGACTTCTGAATATCGATAGCCGGAAAGGTCCGCTTATCGGAAAGTTTCCGATCGAGCACGATTTCCGAATTGCCCGTACCCTTAAATTCTTCGAAAATCACCTCGTCCATACGACTACCCGTATCGATCAGCGCCGTCGAAATTATAGTTAAGGACCCGCCTTCTTCTATATTCCGCGCCGCACCGAAGAACCGCTTTGGTCGCTGCAGGGCGTTCGCGTCCACGCCACCCGTCAGCACCTTCCCCGAACTTGGAACGACGGTATTGTATGCACGGGCCAGCCGGGTGATCGAATCGAGCAGAATGACAACATCGTGCTTATGTTCGACAAGCCGCTTCGCTTTCTCGATCACCATCTCTGCAACCTGAACATGGCGCGCGGCTGGCTCGTCGAAAGTCGAACTGACAACCTCGCCATTTACGGAGCGGGCCATATCGGTCACTTCTTCCGGTCGCTCGTCGATAAGCAACACAATGAGATATACTTCGGGATGGTTCGCCGTGATCGAATGCGCGATGTTCTGCATGATCACGGTTTTGCCAGTGCGCGGTTGCGCGACAATCAGGCCGCGCTGACCTTTGCCGAGTGGCGCCACTAATTCAATAATGCGGCAAGTATTGTCGCGCTTTTTTCCATCGCCGGTATCTTCCTCGACTTCAAGGTTTATGTGTTGCTCCGGATAAAGCGGCGTTAAATTATCGAAATTGATCCGATGTCGCACACTCTCCGGTTCGTCAAAATTGATCTTTTTGACCTTGAGTAGCGCGAAATAACGCTCGCCTTCCTTTGGCGCACGAATCTCGCCTTCAACCGTATCACCCGTTCGCAAGCCAAACCGGCGGACCTGGCTCGGACTCACGTAGATGTCATCAGGACCCGGCAGATAATTTGACTCCGGCGAACGCAGGAAACCGAAACCGTCTTGCAAAACTTCAAGAACCCCGTCGCCTACAATTGGCACCTCGTCGTCGGCAAGCAGTTTCAAGATAGAGAACATCATATCCTGTTTGCGCAGGGTACTTGCGTTCTCCACCTCAAGTTCCTCGGCGAAAGCAAGTAACTCCGCTGGGGTTTTCTGCTTTAGGTCTTGGAGATGAATTTCTTCTACGGTCATTTTTCTATCGCTCGGGAGAAGTTCGGAATGTCGTGTAGCGCGACGCTTTCACACACCACCGCCTCGCGCGGAGAAACACTCGAAAAAGAAAGGAAACTTACCGGCCGTCTGGGAATTGACGTCCACTGATGCGTCAACGTCCACAAATACGTACCTAAGTCAAGTTTAATATAATAACTTGTAAATCCGCCGCAAGAAAATTTTTCGTTATACCTAGAGCGGCTTCACAACAACGACGATGACAATGCCAATCATCAGAAGGGTTGGCGCTTCGTTGGCAAAACGGAAAAACCTCGCTGTTTTGCTGTTCGCGTCGCGCTCGAAATCCTTCCGCCAACGCGCCATCGCCATATGAAATCCGGTCAAACAGAGCAGCAAGGTCAACTTGGCGTGAAACCAACCTTCCGTGAATGCTCCCGTGAGCGCCGCAAGCCATAAACCGAAGATCCAAGAGGCAATCATCGCCGGCGTCATGATCGCTCTCAACAATCGGCGCTCCATAATCTTGAACGTTTCGGACAGCTCCGACCCAGCCGCCGCATCGACATGATATACGAACAAACGGGGTAAATAGAGCAATCCCGCCATCCAAGAAATGACAGATACGATGTGCAACACCAGTACCCACTCGTACATTTAGCTTCCTACACTGAGATTGGACACCGCGCACATGAACTGGGACATAACCGCGTTCCCTGAGGGCCCATGAGTCCCTGTGTCCTCGCCAACGCGTCTCCCACAAGTGACGACAAACCGGAAATGAATGCAGAATCTTCCGCAACGGTACCAACCCTGCGATATACGGGCACACCGCATTCTTCTGCAAGCGCACGATATTCAATATCGAGTTCGACAAGCGTTTCCGAATGTTCGGACACAAAGGCAATTGGCACCACGATCAGCCCTTTACCTTCCGAACCCGCACGCCGGATCTCATCTTCTGTATATGGCTTAATCCATTCGAGCGGACCAACACGACTTTGATATGACACGATCCAATCGAGCGCTGAAATATCCAAGCGAGCCGCCACCGCGGCCGCTGTCCGTTCTACCGCCCATTGATACGGATCACCGCCATCAACGATCTTCTGGGGCAATCCATGTGCAGAGAACAACACCCGTACCGCCCCCACCGGATCAACTTCAGAAAGTTCCAATCGCAGGCGTGCGGTCACTGCGTCGATAAACCCATCATTCTCCGGATAACAGCAAATTCCCCACATATCGCCGACCAAGCCAGCTTTTGCAGCGGCTTTGTTCCAGGCCTCGATCGAAGATCCGGTCGTTGTCGACGAAAATTGTGGATAAAGCGGCAATAATACAACGTCATCAGCACCCCAATCGCGCACGGCCGCTGCCGTCTCCAGTGCCATTGGATGCCAGTATCGCATTGCAATAAAGCATTTGAACGCTCGATCCGGATGTGCTGAGCCTAACATTTCCTCGAGCGCCTTCGCTTGGGCCTCCGTATTCTCCAATAGCGGTGATTTTCCACCGAGCTCCGCATATATCTCCCGTGCGATGGGCGCCCGCCGTGTTGAGATCAATTTCGCAATCAGCCACCTAATTGGCTGCGGCGCACCGATTATCGCCTTGTCGTTGAAAAGGTTAAACAAAAACGGTTGAACCGCAGTAGGAGCGTCAGGACCTCCTAGATTAAACAGGACTATCGCTATTTTTTTCATTTTATTAGGTATAATACCTATTTTCAGTATTTCTTCCGTAGACAGCCTATCAATTGCGCCACCGTCTCAGGATCGGTATTCTTGTCAACACCATGGCCAAGATTGAATATATGCGGCCGATCACGACACGCTTCAACAATCCGGTCGACTGATCGCGCCATTCCATCGCCGCCGGACAGCAAGTAGGCCGGATCAATGTTTCCCTGGACGGGCATGCCAGATGGTAAGTTCGCCATTGCCCAATCAAGAGGTACGGACACATCCAGTGAAACGGCGGTCAAACCAGTCTCCTCCGCGAAAACCGGGTACATCGGTCCCGCACCGCGTGGAAACCCAATGATTGGAATCTCCGGCCAATTTGCTCTCACACCCTCCACAACGCGCCGAACCGGATCAATTACCCATGTTTTGAACTCCGTGGCGGGCAGAACACCCGCGTGACTCTCGAAAATCTGCAAAGCGTCAACGCCTGCCGCGGCCTGAGCGGACAGATGACGTATGGTGGCTTCTACAAGAAGATCGATCAGTTTCTCAAAGCCTTCCGGATCGCCATAACTGAAGGACTTTACCGCATGAAAGTCTCGGGTTATCCCTCCTTCGACCATGTAACAGGCTACCGTCCATGGTGCCCCAGAAAAACCGATCAACGCGGTTTCGTCTCCAAGCTCCCGAGCCAACCGACGCACCGTCTCATAAACGGGCGCCAAGACCTCGTCGAAGCCCGCCATCGATAACATTCCAGCTTGGTCCACATCTCTCACCGGTGTTAGAACAGGGCCCGTACCTTCGATGAATGAGACATCCTGTCCCAGACCATCCGGTACCACGAGAATGTCAGAGAATAAGATTGCCGCATCAAAGCCATAGCGCTCGATTGGCTGTAGTGTCACTTCGACCGCAAAATCCGGCGTATAGCACAAATCCAAAAAGCCACCGGCCCGTTTTCGGGACTGCCGATACTCTGGCAGATAACGACCTGCTTGGCGCATAAGCCAAATTGGTGGCGGATCGTGTCTTTCCCCACTGAGAACCCTGAGAAAAGGTTTTGCCATTGAATGCGAATTCCATTCTGGTGAATACGAAACCATCAAGTCTCCATACAAACTTAAATGAATCAATAAAAGGAGGTTGTAGTAGTGTCGATGGGGAAAACATGATTCCCCATTATTCAATTAAAAACTTTTGTTGATCAGGCTTCTCTAGAAAGGTTTGTTGATGAAATCGGTATAGAATTCCTAACTTATTGTAAACACGTAAAAGTTATTGAAAATAATGCTCTCTTTTCGATAATAGGCAGCGTACATTTCAAACGATTCATAAAGAAATCGTCATTGATTTATCAACCTGTCGAAAACCAGGGTATGGGATGTGCGTCAGCGAGGACTGAACCTCTGGCGTGAAATGGTTCTGTGGATAATATGGCGTTATGCAGAAATTATCCGGAGCATCCATGAAGGCTTTTCATCTTCATTTAGTCTCGGACGCTACCGGCGAAACGGTTCATAGTGTCGCCCGCGCCTGTTTTGTCCAATTCGAGGGGATAGAGCCCGTCGAACATCATTGGCCGCTCGTACGTACCAAAGGACAAATCGAAAAGATACTCCGCAATATAGAAGAGAATCCGGGTATCGTTCTGTTCACCATCGTCAAAGAGGAACTGCGCACTGCGCTCGAGATTGGCTGTGGCCGTCTCTATATCCCATGTATTTCGGTCCTTGATCCGGTTATCCATGCTCTTACGGCCTTCCTCGGTTTCGAAAGCAGTGGAAAATCCGGTCGTCAGCATACGTTGGATGCTGATTATTTCGATCGAATCGACGCAATGACCTATACGTTGAATCACGATGACGGTCAGTCGACACATGATCTTGGCGACGCTGATATCATATTGGTCGGGGTATCGCGTACCTCGAAGACGCCAACATGTATTTACTTGGCGAACCGCGGTCTAAAAGCGGCCAACGTCCCTATCGTTCCGAATATCAAGCTACCGCCGATATTCGACACTCTGAACGGCGTTTCAGGTCCCTTGATTGTCGGACTAACGACAGATCCGCGCCGTCTCGTACAAGTGCGCCGCAATAGACTTCGACTGCTCGATCATGATGCAGATACGGATTATGTCGATCCGGAAACGGTGCGCGACGAAGTAGCAACAGCCCGTCGACTGTTTGGCGAACGTGATTGGCCTGTCATCGATGTCACGCGACGGTCCATCGAAGAGACTGCCGCAACAATTCTCCAAATTCTCGATCGGGACCGTGAGCGTTAATGCCTCATACAGAAATTGTTCTCGCCTCGGCTAGCCAGTCGCGCGCTGCCCTATTGGAGGGGGCGGGGCTTGATGTCCTGATTCGTCCCGCGGATATAGATGAGAAAGTGATCAAGGAAGAATGCCGCCGTGACGATCTTGACGTCGCAACCACCGCTTCACGTCTTGCATGGGAAAAGTCTGAAAAAATATCGAACCTGTTACCGAACGCCGTTGTTATTGGAGCTGATCAGATGCTTGATTGTGATGGAGATTGGCTGGATAAGCCGGTCGACATGAATGCAGCCGCAGAATCGTTACGTCTCTTGCGCGGCCAGAAACATGAGCTTGTGACTTCTGTAAGTATTACGTGCGCAGGCCAAGAACGTTGGCATCACACGGATCGCGCAACACTTGTAATGCGCGAGTTTTCAGACGAATTTCTTCAAGAATATCTTGACCGGATTGGCGAGGCAGCATTGTCGTCCGTCGGCGCCTATCAACTGGAAGGCCTGGGCGCTCAACTATTCGAGCGTATCGACGGCGATTACTTCACGATTCTCGGATTGCCCCTCCTTCCTGTGCTCGATTATCTTCGCGATGAAGGAGCTCTTTCGACATGATGCTGACCGGCCAAGCAAAACTAGCTGGTGTCATGGGGTGGCCGATCTCGCATTCCCGATCGCCTATGCTGCACGCATATTGGTTGAACGAATACGGTATCGACGCGGCTTATTTGCCGTTCTCTGTCGATCCAGCAAGCTTGGAGGTAGCTTTACGTGCGCTGCCTGCCCTTGGCATCGCGGGTACCAATCTCACCGTTCCGCATAAAGAGGCGGCGCTCGAAATTTGCGATCACGTTGACGAAGCTGCTAGACATATAGGCGCCGTCAATACGGTCGTTGTCCAATCTGATGGTTCGCTTTTCGGCAGCAATACAGATGCATTTGGGTTCATTGAGAATCTAAAAGCGGAAAGTAGCTGGCAAGCGAACAACGGACCTGCCGTCATCCTCGGAGCCGGCGGTGCGGCTCGGGCCGTCGTGTCCGCATTGGTTGCCGAGGGCGTCGCCGAAATACGTATCGCAAACCGTACCTTTGAGCGTGCGCGCGCTTTGGCCGATGCGTTTGGAAGTGCCTGCCAACCGCTCAATTGGTCCGACACTTCAGAATCATTTCGGCAATCTGCGTTGCTTGTAAATACGACAACGCTCGGGATGACGGGGCAACCTCGGCTTAACCTACCGCTCGATACGCTGCCGATTACGGCGGTCGTGAATGATATTGTCTATGCGCCGTTGGAGACTGATTTGCTAAAGGTGGCTGCAATGCGAGGCAACCCCGTTGTTGATGGTCTCGGGATGCTGCTGCATCAAGCGCGCCCCGGCTTTGCCGCTTGGTTCGGCCGCGAGCCGGACGTCACATCGGGCCTTCGCAAACATATTCTCGCGGGCCTCATCGCATGATCGTCCTGGGTCTGACTGGCTCTATTGGCATGGGAAAGAGTACTGCGGCCAATATGCTACGCCGGCTCCGCGTCCCGGTGAGTGATGCGGATGCGGTTGTCCATGATTTGATCGGACTGGGCGGTGCCGCTGTCGCCGCCGTCGACAACGCGTTTCCAGACGTAGTGTCGAACGGCGCTGTCGACCGTGCGGCCCTCGGTGCTCGCGTTTTTGGCGATGCGGCCGCACTGAAACGTCTGGAGAATATCCTCCATCCACTTGTAGAGGCGGCTCGGGATCGCTTCCTCAAACAGTCACGGCGCGCCCGTATACCGGTAGTAGCGCTTGATATTCCGCTTTTGTACGAGGTAGCTGCGGACGAACTCTGCAACGCCACGATCGTGGTGACCGCACCCCTCTTTATTCAATCCGGGCGCGTGCTCGCCCGGCCCAATATGACACAAGAGAAGCTTAACGACATTCTTAGCCGGCAAATGTCCGACCGAGAAAAGCGCCGCCGGGCAACCTTTGTAATTCCTTCTGGAACCGGCCGCCGGGCAACCTTGCAAGCGCTGTCACGGATCGTCAGACTGGCGCGGAAAGGTCGACTGTTCCCAACCCGGAGGAAATAGACTTTGCGCGAAGTCGTTCTTGATACAGAAACAACTGGATTGAACCCGCGCAGTGGAGACCGCCTAGTTGAAATAGGATGTGTCGAGCTCGACAATCATGTGCCAACCGGCCGAACCTATCACCAATATGTAAATCCCGAACGCGATATGCCGGACGAGGCTTTTGCCGTTCATGGCCTTTCAGAGGCCTTTCTTGCGACGCACCCGACATTTTCTGAAGTGGTTGATGGATTTCTTGAGTTCATCGGAGACGCGGAACTCGTCATTCATAATGCTGCATTCGATCTGGGATTCATCAACGCCGAACTGGAACGGTTAGGCTACTCGGGCATTGATTCGGGTCAAGCGATCGACACTGTACAGATCGCGCGCAGCAAATATCCCAGCGCACAGGCGAGCCTCGACGCGCTTTGCCGCCGCTTCGAGATCGATTTATCCGCCCGCACGAAGCATGGGGCCTTGCTAGACGCCGAGTTACTGGCCGATGTCTATCTCGAATTGGTGGGTGGCCGGCAGCCCGGTTTGGAGTTGGCCGCGGAAAAGAAGTTGGCGGTTGAACGCAGTGACCGCGCTCGCAACATCCCTGCGCGTCCGGCTCGTCCCCATGAGCCCAGCGACCACGAAGCATTGGCGCATGAAGCCTTTTTGAAAAAACTCACGGACCCAATCTGGCGGGACTGACGAGCCGAGCTACTGCGCTTTGGCGGCTTGCTCCGCTGTCTGGCGATACATTTCCACGAAGTCAACCGGCTGAAGAAGAAAGGGCGGAAATCCGCCCTCGTTCACTGCATTGGCAACTACCGAACGGGCAAAGGGAAAAAGCAAACGCGGTATCTCAATCATGATGAACGCATGCAGGTGATCTTCCGGTATCTCCCCGACCGCCGCGATGGCGGCGTATTTGAGCTCGGTAATGAAAAGCGTAGAGCCGCCGACGGTGGCATTTACGTCGACGCTGAGTGTCACCTCAAATTGTTTTTCCGACAGCGGTTGCGCTTCGACTCCATAGTCGATCTTGATATTTGGCGCCTCGTTCTGCGGCGTGATAAACAACGCCGGTGAACCCGGGCTCTCGAAAGACAGATCCTTCACGTATTGATGGCTGATGTTGAGCGAGATATCGGCGCCGCCGCCTTCGCCATCCGCCTGTTCACCGTCCGTCTTTTGGTCTTCCGACATGTCCACTCCGCTCTTTTATGACGCCGCCGCCTGCTAACACGGAATATCCATCGGCACAACTGTACCGCCACCCGGATGCGTGTCGTGTGGATCGTATTCCACCAGTTGCGCGTTGCCGACTGTGTGACCGGTCAGGCCCCGGATAAAACCCCAATGGCTGATAACCAAGACCTCCCGCCGATTGTCGGCCGCGATCTGGCGGTCACGAAAAGCACGGCAGCGAGCGTCGAGAGCCGCCTCTGTTTCCACTGGTGTTGGCCACCATTCTTCATCAACATGGTCGAGATCGAGCGTGGGCCAAGCGTGGCGAAGCTCCGGACCGTTTGTGCCGATGTCGCAAGCAAATGCCGCGCGTTCGCCGATGCGCGTATCGACATGGATCGGTACTGCGATCCGTTCCGCCACGATGCTCGCGGTTTCGATGGCCCGGGTATAGGGGCTCGTCAGAATATGAGAGATGCGGCGACCTTCGAGGTAGGCGCTCGCTTCGGCGACCTGATGGCGGCCAAGTGGCGTCAGTTTCGGATCGCGAATACCGGGATCCACGCGCGTGCGTTTGTACACGACATTGAACTCTGATTCACCATGCCGCATTAGGATCACTTATCTCTCCCATCCTTGCGGTTGCAAATCCGGATGCCTGTTGGTTGATCTGGTTTCTCCCGCATTTCGGTGAAATCTCCGTCGATGATTGTCGTCGAGCGATTGTCGTCACGAGTCGGACCAGTCGGAAAACCACCATTCATCTGGAACGCGCCGCGCCGTGACAACGTCTGCAAGATGCCGCCCGCAAGGATATTGCGAATTCCGGGAACAAAAAGCGCGAATCCTACGCAGTCGGTCAAAAATCCGGGTGTCAGCAAGAGCAGGCCGGCGGCCAATATGCAAATGCCGGCAAACAATTCACCCACCGGGGCTTCACCGCGGTCGAGGCTATTTTGAACCCGTACCAACGTTTGAAGGCCTTGATGGCGAAGCAAGGAAGTGCCAAGAAAAGCGGTCAGAACAACCATCCCAATCGTCGGCCACAAGCCGAATCGCTCTCCAGCTTCGACGAAGACGGCAACTTCGGCGATGGGAACGCTAATGAAAACGAGGAGAAGAATGACGGGCATGCTTGCTCTTTGTGGGTGGAAGCCCTATCTAACAGAGGTTCTGGAGGACCCTGAAACGCTTGGTGACGCAAGATTTAATTTTACCTCTTCTAACCTAAGTGCGGAGGGGACCGTTCGCAACGGCGACGCCGTCCCAGAGCGCAGAAAGGGTGCCAAATGAGCGGCGGTTTGGGTTTTATAGATATCATTCTATTCGCGATGCTCGCGGCATTCCTGATTTATAGATTGGGCAGCGTTCTCGGCAAGCGGACCGGGCACGAGCAGCAACGGCCGGACATGTTCGTTACCGGTGGTGCGGAAGAACAACGCGAAGATAACGTTATATCGCTGCTGGACCGC
>DJKK01000251.1 GCA_002434595.1 Alphaproteobacteria bacterium UBA6544
TTTGCGACAGTACTTACAGATTATTCATGTCCGTATAGATGTTCATTTTGTATAATGAGTGTTCTTAATTTTAAATATAGAAGTGTAAAAGATGTAATTGATGAGCTTCAGTATTTATATGATATTAATATAAATGAAATTTATTTTGCTGATCAGACTTTTGGCGCTAATAAACGAATTTTCCGGGAACTGCTTACCGAGATGATTCGGCGTGACTTTGGGTTTGGCTGGGTCTGTTTCACCCGCGTCGACGTGGTGAATGAGGAAAGCATCCAGTTGATGAAAAAAGCCGGGTGTCATACGATTATTTTCGGCGTCGAATTCGGCAATGATACCAATCTCGAAGCATCTCAAAAGGATTTGGTAAGCAGCGAAATCGATACTGCGATCGCCCTTTGCAAGGAATATGGGGTGCGAACGGTCGGTACCTTCCTTCTTGGCGAGCCAAGTCAGACCGTGGATGATCTCAAGGATCTGATTGATTACTCGATTTCGCTCGAACTCGATTTTGCGTCCTTCAATGTGTACGTGCCACGGACCGAGGACTACCTCAAGTCGGTGAACACGCTCGACGGCGTGCCCTGCTTCGATCAAAGCGGGGGATATGTTAAATCGTTCTCGCCGTATATCAGCGATGACGAATTAGCGGAATATATGAGCGTCGCGCGTCGCCGGTTTTACTTACGGCCGAAGTATTTGATGAAAAAGGTTTTGGGCATTAGGACAGTAACAGAGGGGCGAATTTTTGCGAGGGAAGGTTATCATTTGGCTTTAGGTCTAATAAAGTAATGAGGTACATTAGTTTATATCGGTTTCTTGATTTTTATATTGGTATTATTTTTTGTTTTATATTGACGGTATTTCGTTATTTTGCGCATCCTTTACGTCGATCATCCCGTAACGGCGAGCGAATCCTCTTCATCGAACTGTCGGAAATGGGCTCCACGATCTTGGCTTATCCGGCAATCAAGGCGGTTCTGGCAGAAAGACCCGGGGCGGAGGTGTATTTCCTTACCTTCGCGCGTAATCGCTCCGGCGTGGAAATTCTCGACCTATTCGATGGTGAACACATCCTGACCATGCGGGATGATACACTGGTTGGATTGTTCACTGACTTTCTTCGCCTCTTGGGTAGTTACCGCCGGATACGATTTACAGCTTGTGTTGATCTTGAATTATTCAGCCGCTTCTCGGCGATGTTGACCTATTTTTCGGGAGCCGGACGCAGGGTCGGATTTCATAATTATACGGGTGAGGGGCTCTACCGCGGAGATTTGCTGACGCACAAGGTGCTCTACAATCCGCACATTCATATAAGTCGTAATTTTCTTGCTCTGGCGGGCGCGACAACGGTCGACGAAATGGAAAGACCGCTCTTCAAAGCGGCACTTGGCGATATTGTACTGCAGCCGCCAATCATGCCCTTCGACTATTCACAGCTCGCGGACTATCGTGCACGGTTCTGCAGCGATGGCCCTTGTGTTGTGGTCAACCCCGATTCAGGACCGGCCCTGCCGCTGCGGAATTGGGGCATCGAACGCTATATTGAGGTGATCGATCTGTTGGTAGCGAAAATTGATGCAACGGTCGTTCTAGTCGGGACGGATATTTCCGCCGCCAGCGCCGCGGAAATTGTTGGGCGCGTTGCACGTCCCAAGAAAATTCAAAATATGATCGGTGAGACAGAGACAATCCGCGACCTGATCCACCTGATCGAGGCCGCCGATCTTTTCCTGACCAATGATAGCGGCCCCGGACATTTTGCCGTCCTGACCGATACGCCCACGTTTGTTTTCTTTGGCCCGGAGACACCGGCGCTCTATGGCCCCATCGGAGAGAACTGCCGGCCACTATATAGTGGTTACGCGTGCAGCCCATGTCTCACGGCGGCGAACCATCGGCAGTCGGCCTGCACGCGTAGTCGATGCCTCGAGGCAATCACGCCCAGGGCCGTTGCCCATCAGCTTGAAGCGGCTTTATCTTCGGATTCGGTGTGAGCAGCTCGTACCCGCAGGAGCATCATTGTCAGCAGTGTGGGTATTGGAGCGATGCATACGACGTAGCGGAGTTCCAAATGGATCAGGGCGTACATCATAAAAACGCCGCCATACGCACCCCAAAGTGTGATCATAAGCAGCGACCGCGGTTTAGTAACCCCGTTTCGAGCTGCGGCGATGGGCGTCCCGATCGCCGCCGCCAAGATTACAAACAGCGAGAGACCCCCGAAGAGAAGGTAAGGCAGAGCGACGACCGCTTGTTGCAAATCAAGACTGGCGAATGGCGAACGTATGACGTCATTGAGTGGTGGAAAGACGGGGATATCGGAAATGTCCTGATGTATTTCGACAGCGGTTGCCACCGGGTTAACGGTAGCCAATAACGCTTTTAGGTGCCGCCCTGTCGTAACGGAGCGGGCGAGAGTAATTGGATGTTCGATCAGGGTGCTTGTGTATTTGCCCGTAATCCATGCTGTAATCTCTGGATGTGTAAGACCGTGCTCATCGTGAAGTGCCGAAATGACGCCGGCGATATCGGTGAACAAGTAGTCTCTTGCGTTTTCGCGTATCGTACGTTCGAAGGGATGGTCCGGATCGTCGAACGGATTGTTGCCAGCCCGTGACATTTTGAACAACGGTTGAAAGGCGGCGTGCTCCGCCCCTGTGGAGACGAAGGGAATACCACTTCGATGCTCATTCCATGTTTGGAAACTCCAGATCGCAAATATCATCGGAAGTACCATGAGCAGGGCACAGAGAGCCTTGCGCGAATGTTCCATCCGCGTGCTGACGACGGTGACGACTGCTAGTGGCGCCAATGTGGCTGCGATGATCATACCGTTACCGCGCAGCAGGAGCAGGCTCATCGCGGCAATACCGAGGGCCAAAGCCTGGGTCCATCGCATTGACCCGGGACCAATCAGGATACTACCAATCCCGCAAATAATGAGGATGTAAAGTGAAGTCACAAAGCTGTCCGCAAGGATGGACAAGTCGAGCAGAGTGGACAACGTAATAGCGAAACAGCTTGCGACGGCAGATGCTTTCCATCGATACTCGAGCGCGGTGCGGGCAAAGGCAAATAGCATGAGTGTCGCTACGAAAGACAATGCTGTTTGAAGTGCCACAACTGCGTAAGC
>DJKK01000284.1:0-4379 GCA_002434595.1 Alphaproteobacteria bacterium UBA6544
TGCTCCATCCAGTCCATCGTGGCGTTGCCGTCATGGACTTCGCCAATCTTGTGGGAGCGGCCGGTGTAATAAAGAACGCGCTCAGTCGTCGTGGTCTTACCGGCATCGATGTGCGCCATGATGCCGATATTACGGTAACGATCGATTGGAGTACTGCGTGCCATCCGTTAAAAACTCTCTTACTGCGGCTTACCAGCGATAATGCGAAAAAGCCCGGTTTGCTTCGGCCATGCGATGCGTGTCCTCGCGTTTCTTCACTGCTCCGCCCCTATTATTCGCGGCGTCGAGTAGCTCTCCGGACAGCCTTTGTGTCATTGTATTTTCAGACCGCGAACGTGCGTTCTGGATCAACCAACGAAACGCGAGTGCCTGTGCGCGGTCTGGACGAACATCCATTGGCACCTGATAGGTGGCACCGCCGACACGCCGCGACCGCACTTCCAGTTGCGGTTTCACGTTGTCAATCGCCTCATGAAAGGTCTGAACCGGATCCGCGCTGCCGCGCGATTGCAACATGTCGAGCGCACCATAGACTATGCCCTCTGCAGTCGACTTCTTGCCGTCCCGCATCACAATGTTGATGAACTTGCTCAAGACCACGTCGCCAAACTTTGCGTCCGGCAATATGGTCCGTTTTTCTGCACGATGGCGTCGCGACATGATACTGTCTCCGGTCCCTACTTCGGCCGCTTGGCGCCGTACTTCGAACGACGCTGGCGACGATCGTCGACGCCCTGCGTGTCTAACGTGCCACGAATAATATGATAGCGAACGCCGGGCAGATCCTTCACACGACCGCCACGGATCATCACGACTGAGTGTTCTTGCAAGTTATGGCCTTCGCCCGGGATATAGCTCGTAACCTCGAAACCGTTGGTAAGCCTGACACGTGCAACTTTTCGCAACGCCGAGTTCGGCTTCTTCGGTGTCGTCGTGTAAACACGCGTGCAAACACCACGCTTTTGCGGGCATGCCTCCAACGCCGGAACTTTGTTCCGTGTCGGCTTGTCGTGGCGCCCCTTGCGAACCAACTGGTTAATCGTCGGCATACGCTGACCCTCAAAAATTTCCAAACAGCGATCAGTCACCCGCCTTAAAATGCGTGCAACCGACAAACGTTTACCCAAAGCGCGGAAAACGCTCCGCCCCCAGGCAAACCGTTTTCTCAAACGGCCGACCAATCGGCCAATCTATCTACTTCTGATTCCGTGGAACTGCGTCTAGGCTTGCCCCGGTCCAAAGATCTCGAACCGACACCTACAGCCAGTCACCCCCGCGAAAGTGGGCGCATACTAGTTACGGCCCTATATGGCGTCAACACTAAAATCGCAGAAAACAAAGTGATTTCCGGGACTAATCAAGAAATCGGGCCGCTGCGTATTTAGGTAATTAAATTGCGCAAACGACTCAATTTTACTTCTATCATTGCGTTAAGCGACCTCTGACTGCTCCGCTTCTTCCACCGGAGCTTTCAGCGCGGCCTCTTTCGCCTGTTCGGCGATAATGACCTTGTCGCGATCCTGCGCAACAGCACGCACTTCGTTCATGTGGCTGCCGGTTCCCGCGGGAATAAGCCGGCCAACAATGACATTCTCCTTAAGGCCGTCCAACGTGTCGACCTTGCCATTGACCGCCGCTTCCGTAAGGACACGCGTTGTCTCCTGGAATGAGGCCGCGGAGATGAAGGACTTGGTCTGCAGCGACGCCTTGGTGATGCCCTGAAGCACAGGGATTGCCGTCGCGACTTCGCCGCCGTCCGCCTTCGTCCGCTCGTTGATCTCCTCGAACTCTTCTCGATCGACCTGCTCGCCAGTCAAGAAGATGGTGTCGCCAGGATCACCGATCTCTACCTTCTGCAGCATCTGGCGCACGACAACCTCTATGTGCTTGTCGTTTATCTTCACGCCCTGCAGACGATAGACATCCTGTATTTCCTTGACGAGATAACGCGCCAAAGCCTCGACGCCAAGAACCTCGAGGATATCGTGCGGCACTGGGTTGCCGTCCATCAGCAAGTCGCCCTCGCGGACATAGTCGCCTTCCTGAACGGTGATATGCTTGCCCTTCGGGATAAGATATTCCGTCGGGTCCACACCTTCCTCGTCAGATACGACGACAATGCGCCGCTTAGTCTTGTAGTCCTTACCGAACTCGACCCGGCCTTCGGCACCGCTGATGATTGCATAGTCCTTCGGACGCCGCGCCTCAAAGAGCTCCGCCACACGAGGCAGACCACCCGTAATATCGCGTGTCTTCGACGATTCCCGCGGAATACGCGCGACGACGTCGCCGGCCTGTACTTCCTGACCGTTCTCAACAGACAGGATCGCGTCGACTGACATGAAGTAGCGGGCCTCCGAACCATTCGGCAATTCTACCACCTTGTTCTTCTTGTCACGGAGAGTGATACGCGGCCGGAGATCCGAGCCTTTTGGCTGTTGTTTCCAGTCAATCACAACCTTTGAAGAAAGACCCGTCGCGTCGTCCATTACTTCGCGGACTGAAACACCGTCGTTCAGATCGACGTAGTTGGCGATACCGTCCTTCTCAGTGATGATTGGAATGGTATAGGGATCCCACTCCGCGAGCTTATCGCCCTTCTTTACGACATCGCCCTCGTCGATGAACAACCGCGCGCCGTAAGGAATCCGGTGCCGGGCCCGCTCACGTTCTTGCTCATCCAGCAGAACGAGTTCGCAGTTCCGACCCATGATGACGGGGCGGCCCGTCGAATCCATAACAACGTTGCGGTTCTCGACCTTCACCGTACCGTCCACCGAAGACTCAACGGAAGACTGTTCAGCACCGCGCTGCGCGGCCCCACCAATGTGGAATGTCCGCATGGTCAGCTGGGTACCCGGCTCACCTATCGACTGGGCTGCAATGACACCGACTGCCTCGCCGGCATTCACAGACGTACCACGAGCCAGATCGCGTCCATAACATAGCGAGCAGACGCCACGGCGGCTTGCGCATGTCAGCGGCGACCGAACACGTACCTGATCGAGGCCGGCCGTTTCGATGGCGTCGGCTTCGGGTTCCGTAATCATCTGGTTGCGCTCGACAATCACTTCGCCGGAAAGCGGATCCAGAACATCGTCCGCCGCAAAGCGGCCAACGATCCGCTCGGAAAGGCTTTCGATCACCTCACCACCTTCGATCACCGTCTCAAGGGTCAGACCGTCGTCCGTACCGCAGTCATCCTCGATGATAATGCAGTCCTGGGCCACGTCTACCAGACGTCGCGTAAGGTAACCGGAATTTGCCGTTTTCAGGGCCGTGTCCGCCAATCCCTTGCGCGCGCCGTGCGTAGAGTTAAAGTACTCGAGGACGCTCAAGCCTTCCTTGAAGTTGGAGATGATAGGCGTCTCGATGATTTCGCCAGACGGCTTCGCCATCAGACCCCGCATGCCGGCAAGCTGCTTGATCTGAGCTGCCGAACCACGCGCACCGGAATGCGCCATCATATAGACGGCGTTCAGTTCGCTGCCCTCGCCGGACGACATAACCTTCATCATTTCGTCCGCGACTTCGTCCGTGCAGGTCGACCAGACATCGACAACCTTGTTGTACTTCTCGCCCTTGGTAATCAAGCCGTCGAGGTACTGCTGCTCGTACTGCTTGACCATATCCTGGGCGTCGTTGATCAGGTTGTGCTTCGAATCCGGGATGACCAAGTCGTCCTTACCAAACGAAATGCCGGCCCGCGCCGCTTGGCCGAAGCCGAGCGACATCATCCGGTCCGCGAAGATGCACGTTTCTTTCTGCCCACAATGGCGATAGACCTCATCGATCACCTGAGTGATTTCGCGTTTGGTCAAAAGACGATTGATCAGGCTGAATGGAACGTCCTTGCTGCGTGGCAGGATTTCCGCAAGAAACATGCGGCCCGGCGTAGTCACAACCACGGTT
Source organism: Alphaproteobacteria bacterium UBA6544 (assembly GCA_002434595.1). Taxonomy (GTDB): domain Bacteria; phylum Pseudomonadota; class Alphaproteobacteria; order UBA8366; family UBA8366; genus UBA6544. Next base: position 3,913 of record DJKK01000284.1, read on the forward strand.
GTAATCGGCTCGCCTTCCTCGTCGACCGTATCGTAACGCGCCTTAATCCGCGCGTTCAGCGAGACCGCGTCTGTCGCGAGTGCATGTTCGATTTCGCCGATATTGCCGAAACGCGGGACGCGGAACGCCTTCAGTTCGCCCGCTTTTAGCGACTTCAGAACCTTCGCCAGATCGCTCGTGTCAACTTCCGCAGCGAGGTTCTTGGCATCGCGGATCTGGATGTCATGGCTTTCCAGCCCAGCTTCCAGCATGTCCTTGTTCGCGATTTCGATTTCTTCGCCCACGTGATCGAGGCGTTCATGCGTCAGATAGTACAGGCCCAGAACAATATCCTGCGACGGCACGATAATTGGCTTGCCGTTGGCTGGCGACAGGATGTTGTTGGTCGACATCATCAGCACACGTGCTTCGAGCTGTGCTTCGAGGGACAGCGGTACGTGTACCGCCATTTGGTCGCCATCAAAATC
>DJKK01000284.1:4691-13693 GCA_002434595.1 Alphaproteobacteria bacterium UBA6544
TGGTCGCCATCAAAATCCGCGTTGAACGCGGCGCAAACCAGCGGATGCAGCTGAATCGCTTTTCCTTCAATCAAAACAGGCTCGAATGCCTGAATGCCCAACCGGTGCAATGTAGGCGCCCGGTTCAGCAACACCGGATGCTCACGAATCACTTCTTCGAGAATATCCCAGACTTCCGGCCGCTCTTTCTCGACCATCCGCTTCGCAGCCTTAATGGTGGTCGCCATTCCGTAGAGTTCGAGCTTCGAGTAGATGAACGGCTTGAAGAGCTCAAGCGCCATCTTCTTCGGCAAGCCACACTGATGCAGCAGCAGTTCCGGTCCAACGACAATCACCGAACGACCGGAATAATCGACACGCTTACCGAGCAAGTTCTGACGGAACCGGCCCTGCTTGCCTTTCAGCATATCGCTCAGCGACTTCAGCGGCCGTTTGTTGGCACCGGTAATAACGCGTCCGCGGCGGCCGTTGTCGAACAGCGCGTCGACGGCCTCCTGAAGCATGCGTTTCTCGTTCCGTACGATAATGTCCGGAGCGCGCAACTCAATCAGGCGCTTCAGACGATTGTTGCGGTTGATCACACGACGATAGAGGTCGTTCAGGTCGGACGTCGCGAAGCGACCGCCATCGAGCGGTACCAAGGGACGCAACTCCGGCGGAATCACCGGAATAACCTGCAGTATCATCCACTCGGGACGGGTTCCGGAATGGATGAAAGCCTCGACGATCTTCAGCCGCTTGACCAGCTTCTTGCGCTTCGCTTCCGAATTGGTCTCTTTCAACTCGACGCGGATATTATCCCGCTCCGACTCGAGGTCGATCGCCTGCAGCATATCCTGTAAGGCTTCCGCACCGATCTTGGCGGTGAAAGATTCCGCGCCGTATTCATCCAACGCGTCGTAATATTCATCATCCGAGAGGAGCTGATTCATCGCCAGCGGCGACAAACCCGGTTCAATGACGACATAGTTCTCGAAATAGAGAATCCGCTCGAGCTCCTTCAGCGTCATGTCGAGCAGCAAACCAATGCGACTCGGCAGTGACTTCAGGAACCAGATATGCGCGACCGGCGAAGCCAGCTCGATATGCCCCATACGCTCGCGACGGACCTTCGAGAGTGTGACTTCAACGCCGCACTTCTCGCAGATGATGCCGCGATACTTCATACGCTTGTACTTACCGCAAAGACATTCGTAATCCTTGATCGGACCGAAGATCCGGGCACAGAACAGGCCGTCCCGTTCCGGTTTGAAGGTCCTGTAGTTGATGGTTTCAGGCTTCTTGATCTCGCCGAAGGACCACGAGAGGACCCGATCCGGGCTAGCGATTGAAATCCGGATATCGTCAAAACTCTGTAGGCCGGTCGGCTGACCGAAGAAATTCATCAACTCATTCATCGAGACTCTCCCGATTTAAGATGTGTCATCGTATTCACTGTTGACGCCGGAAGGCGCCGCAACGAAACGCTTACTCCCGATCCATCAGTTCGACGTTCAGGCCGAGGGAGCGAAGCTCCTTGACCAAAACATTGAAGGATTCCGGTATACCCGCCTCGAAATTGTCGTCACCGCGGACTATCGCTTCGTACACCTTGGTACGACCCGATACGTCGTCCGACTTAACGGTCAACATTTCCTGCAGCGTGTAAGCCGCGCCGTAGGCCTCGAGGGCCCACACTTCCATCTCGCCGAAGCGCTGTCCGCCGAACTGTGCCTTACCACCGAGCGGCTGCTGGGTGACCAGGCTATACGGACCGATCGAACGAGCATGGATCTTATCATCGACTAGATGGTGCAGCTTCATCATGTAGATGTTACCGACAGTCACCTTGCGGTCGAACGGCTCACCCGTGCGTCCGTCGACGAGCGTTACCTGACCGGATTCTTCAAGGCCGGCATCTTGCAACATGTCGACGATATCGCCTTCATGCGCACCGTCGAAGACCGGTGTTGCGATGGGTACACCGCGGCTTAGATTTCGCGACAACTCCAATATCTGATCGTCATCCATGGACGCGATATCGCTGTTAAAAACCTCTTTGCCGTAGACCTCTTCGAGACCCTTGCGGAGTTCCTTGGTGGCGGCATCACGAGCGGCTTCCAAGAGATTACCGATCTTGCGTCCCATTCCGGCACAAGCCCAACCGAGGTGAGTCTCTAGAATCTGACCCACATTCATCCGGCTAGGCACACCGAGTGGATTGAGCACGATATCGACCGGTTGCCCGTCCGAGAGGTATGGCATGTCCTCGACAGGTACGATGTTGGAGATAACACCCTTATTGCCATGCCGGCCGGCCATCTTATCTCCCGGCTGAAGCTTGCGCTTTGTCGCAACGAAGACCTTGACCATCTTCATCACGCCCGGGGGCAATTCGTCGCCGCGTTGAAGCTTCTCCACCTTGTCTTCGAACCGGCGTTGCAACTCGTCTATAGAGTTGTCGTATTGCCGCTTGAGAGCTTCGAGCTCGTCGTTAACCCCGGCATTCTTGACGACGATCTGGCGCCATTGTCCCGGCGTGAACTCGGCAAGGAGATTCTCCGTGACACGCTTGCCTTCAGCCACCCCCTTCGGGCCGCCCGCAACCGTCTGATTCATCAGACGATCCTTCAGGCGCTCATTATAGGAGCCTTCCAGAATGGCTTTTTCATCATCACGGTCCTTGGCGAGACGTTCAATCTCGGACCGCTCAATGGCAAGTGCACGTTCGTCCTTTTCAACACCGCGACGCGAGAACACACGCACCTCAACGACCGTGCCTTCGACCCCCGGCGGCACCTTGAGCGAGGTATCGCGGACATCGGAGGCCTTCTCGCCAAAGATCGCACGGAGCAGTTTTTCTTCCGGCGTCATCGGCGATTCACCCTTTGGCGTGACTTTACCAACCAGGATATCGCCTGCAGCAACTTCGGCACCGATATAGACGATGCCGGCCTCATCAAGATCCTTTAGCGCTTCTTCGCCAACATTAGGGATATCGCGCGTGATCTCTTCCTGACCCAGCTTCGTGTCGCGGGCCATTACCTCAAACTCTTCGATATGAATTGAAGTGAAGACATCCTCGCGAACAATGCGCTCGGACATCAGGATCGAATCCTCGAAGTTGTAACCATTCCACGGCATGAACGCGACCAGCACGTTCCGTCCAAGCGCAAGTTCACCTAGTTCGGTCGACGGACCGTCGGCAATAATGTCGCCACGCTCCATGTGTTCACCGACCTTAACCAGTGGACGCTGGTTGATACAGGTATTCTGGTTCGAACGCTGGAACTTCAGGAGATTGTATATGTCGACACCGGACACTTCGGCCGCGGTTTCCTCCGTCGCGCGAATGACGATACGGGTTGCGTCGACTTGATCGACAACACCAGAGCGTCGGGCAACAATAGCCGCACCTGAATCGCGAGCCACCCGCTCTTCCATCCCAGTACCAACCAGCGGCGCTTCCGCTTCGAGCAGCGGCACCGCCTGGCGTTGCATGTTCGAACCCATGAGCGCGCGGTTGGCGTCATCGTTCTCAAGGAATGGAATCAATGCAGCCGCGACAGAGACAATCTGCTTGGGCGAGACGTCCATCAGCTCGACGTCTTCTGGACGTGCAACCTCGTACTCACCACCCGAGCGAACTGTCACCAGTTCGTCCGTCAACTTGCCCTTGGCGTCGATCGACGCATTCGCCTGAGCAATCTTGTACCGGCCTTCCTCCATCGCCGACATATAAAAGACCTCTTCGGTCACCTTGCCGTTCTCGATTTTGCGATATGGGGTCTCGATGAAGCCGTACTGATTGACCCGCGAGAAAGTCGCGAGGCTGTTAATCAGGCCGATATTCGGACCTTCCGGGGTCTCAATCGGGCAAATGCGGCCGTAGTGCGTCGGATGCACGTCGCGCACTTCGAAGCCCGCCCTCTCACGTGTCAGGCCACCCGGCCCCAAAGCCGAGAGGCGCCTCTTATGCGTGATCTCACTCAGCGGATTGGTCTGATCCATAAACTGCGAGAGCTGTGACGAGCCGAAGAACTCGCGAACGGCCGCCGCCGCCGGCTTCGCATTGATCAAGTCATGCGGCATAACACTGTCGATCTCGACTGTGCTCATGCGCTCCCGGATTGCGCGCTCCATGCGCAGCAGGCCAATACGGTATTGGTTCTCCAGCAACTCACCGACCGAACGGACACGGCGGTTGCCGAGGTGGTCGATATCATCAATCTCACCCCGACCGTCCTTCAGATCGACCATAATCTTGACAATGTTGAGGATGTCCTCCTTCCGAAGGACACGCATCTGATCGTCAGTCTCCTGATTGAGGCGCGAGTTCATTTTCACCCGGCCAACCGCCGAGAGATCATAACGCTCCGAATCGAAGAAGAGACTCTTGAACATCGCCTCCGCTGTCTCAAGGGTCGGCGGCTCGCCCGGACGCATAACCCGATAGATGTCTATCAATGCGTCTTCGCGGCTTTCGTTCTTGTCGGTCGCCAGCGTGTTCCGGATATACGCGCCGAAGTTATTGTGGTCAATCGCAAGGGTCGGAATATCGGTGATCGACGCTTCGCCGAATGCCTCGAAAAGCTCTTCGGTCAGCTCGTCACCGGCCTCCGCCAGCACTTCGCCCGTCTTCTCGTTAATCAGGTCACAGGCGACATAACGGCCGTACAGATCCTCCGCCGGGACGACGACCTCCGTCAGCCCGCCCTCGGCCAGCTTGCGGCACTGCCGGGGGGTCATCTTCGTGCCCGCATCGGCCACAACACGCCCGGTCTTGGCATTGATCATGTCTCGCTCAAGCGTCACGCCGCGATAGACCTCCGGGTCAAACGGCGCCTTCCAGCCACGCTTGTGCTCTTGATAGGAAACCGTGTCGTAGAAGTACGCAAGCACCTCTTCCTTAGACATGCCTTCCGCTTCCGTCGGATCCAAGCCTTCGCCCTTGGCCGCCAAGTCCTCGCGCTTGACCGCGGTCTCCGCGCCGTCGAGAGCCAGAAACAGTGTCGTCGCAGGCAGCTTACGTCGGCGGTCGATACGCACAAAAACCAAGTCTTTTGCGTCGAATTCAAAGTCGAGCCATGAGCCCCGATACGGGATAACACGTGCCGCGAACAGATACTTGCCCGAGGAATGCGTCTTGCCCTTGTCATGGTCGAAGAACACACCCGGCGAGCGGTGCATCTGGCTGACGATAACTCGCTCTGTGCCGTTCACGACAAAGGTACCATTATCGGTCATCAGAGGCATGTCGCCCATGTAGACATCCTGCTCCTTGATATCGCGGATCGAACGCGCGCCCGTATCTTCATCGATATCCCACACGACCAGTCGAAGCGTTACCTTCAATGGCGCCGCATACGTCATGCCACGCTGTTGGCATTCCTCAACGTCGTATTTCGGATCTTCCAATTCGTATTTGACGAATTCGAGTTGGGCACGCCCGGAGAAATCCGAGATGGGAAATACCGTTTTGAATGCTTCCTGCAATCCAGAATCCGTCCGATCCGGCGCCGTAACGCCGGTCTGCAAGAACCTATCATAGGAGCTCTTCTGCACCTCGATCAGGTTCGGCATCGGCGCAACGTCGCCGATCCGCCCGAATGTTTTCCGAATGCGCTTGCGACCCGTGAACGACTTGGTCATGTCAAAACCTCAGTTATTTTTCGCCCGAAGGGCGCACCAGATTACGTGTTTCCGATAGAGACACCGTGAGGGGCAACGCCAATTGGCGTGCCCATCCACGGCGATGCCTCGTCTTCGTCGCACTATTGGAGTTCGACAGATGCTCCGGCTTCTTCCAATTTGCCTTTGATCTCTTCGGCCTCGTCCTTTGAGACGTCTTCCTTGACGGGCTTCGGTGCACCTTCCACCAGGTCTTTCGCTTCTTTTAAACCAAGGCCGGTAATCGCACGTACCTCCTTGATGACATTGATTTTTTTGTCACCAATGGCGGTAAGCATTATGGTGAAGGCATCCTTCTCCGCAGCTGCTTCGCCACCCGCGTCAGCACTAGGCGCCGCCGCCGCCACCACAGGTGCCGCCGCTGAGACGCCCCACTTCTCTTCCAACAGTTTTGACAGCTCAGCCGCCTCGATAACGGTAAGTGCCGAAAGGTCTTCAGCGATTTTTTCCAAATCAGCCATTTTCTGCTTTCTCCTAATTTGAACCTAATAAGACTGGATCAATCCGAATCGCATCATTCACCGCCATTGGCGGCATGCGCTCCCATCACCCGAGCGAGCTGACCCGCCGGAGCTTGGAGCACGCCCGCAACCTTCGTTGCCGGAGCCTGGAGCAGACCAACGATGCTGCCCCTAAGCTCGTCCAACGACGGCAATTTCGCGAGCGTCTTCACACCGTCCGCGTCCAGTACATCCGCATCGAGAGCACCACCGACGATCGTCAGCTTTTCGTTCTCGTTAGCGAACTCCACCGCAATTTTTGCGGCGGCGACCGGGTCCTTCGATACGGCAATTGCCGTCGGTCCCGTGAACGCGTCTTCCAACGCTTCGAACTTTGTTTCCTTCAGCGCGATTTTCGCCAAGCGGTTCTTCGTCACCTTGAACTTACAACCCGCCTCGCGCATCTGCCTTCGGAGGTCGGAGACCTCACTCACCGTTAGACCCGATTGATGGGTCACCACGACGAGGTTGTTCTCCTCGAAGTCCTGATGCAGTTCGGCGACCAGGGCTTCCTTTTTTGATCGGTCCACTGATCGTCTCCACTTTGGTTGCACAAGGATGCGGTTTCTACGACGACATCGCTTTCACCACATCCGCTTAACCTGTCCGAGAGGTTCAAACCAACGGGCTACCCCGTCGAATCTCGGTCTTCCCCTCTGTCTCATGCCGGCCGGTTTCCCGTTTAGGCGTTCCCTAAGGAACACACCCGCAATCTCGGACAGAAACGGACACTCCGAAGAGCCTCCGCACTCCACCCCCCGGCCGTAACCGGACAGCAGAACTCGTCAGTCGTTCCCGAGTGCGTTCTGCACGTCGAGTTTCACACCCGGCCCCATCGTCGAGCTGATGGCCGCCTTGGTGATGTATGTTCCCTTTGCACCGGACGGCTTCGCCTTGGCGATGGCATCGACGAAAGCGCGAACGTTCTCCGCCAACGCCTTCTCTTCGAAGCTCGCCTTGCCAACACCGGCATGAATAATGCCCGCTTTCTCGCAGCGGAATTGCACTTCACCGCCCTTGGCTGCCTGTACGGCCGCTGTGACATCTTGGGTCACAGTGCCGAGTTTCGGGTTCGGCATCAAGCCCTTCGGACCAAGCACACGACCAAGACGACCTACCACAGCCATCATATCGGGTGTGGCGATGCAGCGATCGAATTCGATCTCGCCAGCCTGGACCTTCTCCGCCAAGTCTTCAGCACCGACAACGTCCGCTCCCGCGGCCTTCGCATCTTCCGCCTTTACGTCTTTCGCAAACACGGCAACCCGCATTGCCTTGCCCGTACCATGCGGCAATTGCACGACCCCGCGCACTTGCTGATCCGCGTGACGGGTATCGATACCGAGGTTCATGGCGATTTCGATTGTCTCGTCGAACTTTACCTTGGCGTTGTCCTTAACGATCTTCACCGCATCTTCGATGCTGTATAACGAATCGCGATTGATGCTTTCCAACGACGAACGCATGCGCTTTCCAGATTTAGCCATGCCTCAGCCCTCCACCACTTCGACGCCCATGGAGCGCGCCGAGCCTTCGATAATCTTCATCGCAGCGTCGATATCGTTGGCGTTTAGATCCGGCATCTTCGTCTCCGCGATCTCCTTCACTTGGCTCTTCTTGACCTGCCCAACGATCTCGCGGCCGACTTCCGATGCGCCTTTCTGCAGGCCTGCGGCCTTTCTGATCAGGTAGCTTGCCGGAGGCGTCTTGGTAATGAAGGAGAAGCTCCGATCCGCATAAGCGGTTATAATCACCGGGATCGGCATGCCCTGCTCCATATCCTGCGTCGCCGCATTGAACGCCTTGCAGAATTCCATGATGTTTAGGCCACGCTGGCCAAGCGCTGGCCCCACCGGCGGCGAGGGGTTTGCCTGCCCCGCCGGTATCTCAAGTTTAATGTAACCTTCGATCTTCTTTGCCATGTTTATCCCTCTCATAAGGGTGCGCGGTACGGCCTTGGCAAGCCTCCCGCACGTGAAAACCGTAAACCTTAGCCTTTTTCGACCTGCGAATATTCGAGATCGACTGGCGTTGCGCGACCGAAGATCGAAACGGAAACCTTCAGACGTGCCTTTTCCTCATCGACTTCCTCGACCAATCCGTTGAACGAATTGAAAGGACCGTCGCAAACCCGGACCTGCTCCCCGACCTCGAATGTAACGGACGGCTTGGGCCGATCCACGCCTTCCTTGATCTGATGCAGAATGCGGTCCGCCTCCGAGTCACTGATTGGTGTCGGCTTGCCGCCACCACCAAGAAACCCGGTCACCTTCGGCGTGTCCTTCACGAGGTGCCAACTCTCGTCCGACATGTTCATCTTGATGAGCACATAGCCGGGGAAAAATTTGCGCTCGGCACTGACCTTGGCACCGCGACGAAGCTCGACGACTTCCTCCATCGGCACCAATACTTCTTCGATATCGTCATCCAGGCCTTTGTGCACGGCCTGCTCTTTGATCGAATCGCAAACCTTGCGCTCGAACCCGGAATAAACGTGAACCACGTACCAATGATGCGCCATGCTTTAGCCTCCCATCCCAAGAACGAGCTGAACCAGCTCTGAGATGATGGTATCGGTCAGCAAAAAGAACAGCGCCGCACAAACGCTCATTATAAACACCATGGCGGTGGTGATGCCCGTCTCTTTTCGGCTGGGCCAGGTAACCTTACTGACTTCCTGACGTACTTCCCGCATGAACTGCGCGGGATTTGTCTTTGCCATTCTTACCGCTGTTCCTTGCTAAATCGTCGATCTTTCGAGCGACGAGACTTCTAATGAACTCTACGCGCTGGCAGGAGTGGAGGGACTCGAACCCGCAACCCCCGGTTTTG
>DJKK01000174.1:0-5378 GCA_002434595.1 Alphaproteobacteria bacterium UBA6544
GCTGTTTCCCTACAAGAGATGGGTAAATTAGAAGAGGCAGAAGTATGTTGCCTAGAGGCAATTCGTTTGGATCCAAAATTTGCAGATCCGCATTACAATATGGGTATAATTCTTCAAGAAAGGAAAAGGTTATACGAGGCGGAGGTAAGCTTTAAAAACGTGATTGCGTTGAACCCTTTCTATGAGGATGCTTATAATAATTTAGGTATTATTTTTCAAAATTTAGGTAGGTTAGATGATGCGGAGGAAAGCTTTAAAAAAGTGATAACTTTGGCGCCGGAGTTTGCCGATGGACACTACAACCTAGGTACTACACTACAAGGGTTAAATAGATTAGAAGAGGCGGAAGTAAGTTATAAGAAGGCGATCATGTTGCGGGATGATATGGTTGATGCTCACTTTAATTTAGGTATCATCCTCCAAGAGTTAGGTAGGTTAGAGGAGGCCGAAATAGTTTATAAGGATGTAATATCGTTACAGGGGGGATATGCCGAAGCACACAACAACCTTGGTATAACGCTCGAAGATATGGGTAGACTAGATGAGGCTGAGGAAAGTTATAAAAAGGCGATTGTTATTAAAGGTAAATTTGGACAGGCGCAAGTGGGTTTAGGGCGTGTTTTGTTGTTAAAAGGAGAGCACAAAGAAGGATTAAATCAGATAAGGATCGGTAATGGTGCTATAATTTTTAATCATGATATTTGGGTAGTAATATAATAGAGGGTTCGAAATGAAACGAATAGGTTTGCCGGAAACTAATTTAACTCCCACCTTCATTGGTTCGTGGATAATAGAGCCGACTTCATTATGTGATGATCTAATAACTTATTTTGAATCGAATATTTTAGAGCAAAAAATAGGTACCACCGCAGGCGGTAGAAATCTGTCGGTCAAAGATAGGGTGGATATTAGCATTTATCCAAATGAAATTAATCTGCCTGGTAATGAAATATTCAAGGCTTATATAGATAACCTCTTTGATTGTTATAAAGATTATCTTATTCAGTGGCCCTTTTTGAAGGATATGGGGAAAAAGTTAGAAATTGGTGTGTTTAATTTTGGTAGATATCAAAAAGGGCAGCATTTTCAGAAAATACATACTGAGAGATCCAGTTTGAATACTCTTCATCGTGTTTTGGCATGGATGACATATCTTAATGATGTTGATGAAGGTGGAGAGACATATTTTAGTCATTATGATATCAATATCAAACCGAAGAAAGGCCTTACCATAATTTGGCCCGCTGAGTGGACACACGCGCATAGGGGAAATGTTCTTCTTGGAGGTTCAAAGTATATGCTTACTGGTTGGATGAGTTATCGGGATTAAGTGGGAGTGAAGTTTTTCTGTAAGGCATCGTTCATTTGATTTAGGACAAGGGAATTTCCCAATCTAATTTTTTAATTCTCTGTAGATATTATTATGAGGATTCTTGAATCCTAATTTTTTCCAAATCGTGATACTGTTATGCAATGCGTTATAATTGAAACGGACCGATAGGAAAAAGGCTATGCTGGAACTCACCAATGCTGATTGGTCTTTAGGGGGGCGGCCGGCCGTTCGGTCAATACACGGCATGGTCGCTGCGGCCCATCCGTTGGCGGCGAATGCCGGGGCGGAGATGTTGCGGCGGGGCGGCAATGCTTTTGATGCTGTTGCTGCGACAACGGCGGCGCTTAACGTCGTCGAACCCTTCATGTCAGGTCTCGCTGGTGCCGGTGCCGCCACATTCTTCAATGCAAGTACGGGCGAAGTCGCGTGCCTTGATTTCATCCCCCCTGCTCCCTCCGGCCTCAATCCAAATGCGATGGACGGTAAGATGGCTCAGACAGGTCCGCTCGCTCCTTGTACGCCCGGCAACCTTGCTGGCTGGCATGGATTGCAGAGCCGCTATGGCAAACTTTCATTTGCGGATGTGTTGCAGCCAGCAATAAAGCTGGCAACGGACGGCTATCCGATATCGAAATTCTTCATTGCCGAGACGATTGACCACGCTGATCGCATAAAGGACCCAGAATGGCATCGCGTGTTCCGGCCGAACAGCGGTTGGAAGCCGGGTGATATCCTTAAATTGATCGACCTTGCCGGCACATTTAACAAAATCGCGGAGGAGGGGATCGGCTACCTTTACGGCGGGGAACTTGGTGCAAAATTGACACAGCATATGGAGTCAGTGGGCGGTGTCATCGCGATGAACGATTTGGAGACGGTCGATCCAATCTTGGAGGTGCCTTTAAAAGCTGCGTATCGCGATCGGCTCGTCCATGTTCCGCCGCCTCCGGCTGAATCATTTCAGGTGCTTTTGGCACTTCGCATTCTTGATTTTTTTGATATCCGTTCGTTGGGGATTTTGAGCGCACAGCATCTCGATCTGGTTTTTCGGGCGATCCGCATCGCGGCGGGGCTCCGGATTCAACACAATCGTCGCAGTTCGGAAGAGATCGAAGCGCTTCTTTCTGATATGACCAGCCATATAACGCGTGCAGGAGATGGAATCCCGGTGGAAGGCCTGACCGAGAAATGGGCAGGCGACGCCGATTTTGCGGCCGATTCACCGAAAGAAAATACGACATCGATGTCCATCGCGGACGCGGATGGAAATATGATCTGTCTGACGCAGAGCCTGGGCTCGGCCTATGGTTCGGGGGTCATGATTCCCGGCACGGGTGTGATCCTGAACAATTTCCTGAACTGGACGGATTTGAATCCTGCATCACCAAACGCCTTGCAGCCTGGACAGCGGCTTGCCATGTGCCTAGCGCCGTCGATTTCGACGCGCGACGGAAAGGGTATCTTGGCACTCGGTACGCCGGGCAGTTACGGCATCCTGCAAACCCAGGTCCAAGCCATGGTCGGCCATGTAGATTTTGGGCTGGACGTTCAGGGGGCGATCGAAATGCCCCGCGCACGTCTGTGGGACGGCAAGCAGATCTATCTGGAGCGCCGCGTTCCGCATTCCGTCTGTGTCGAGCTTTCAGCCCGCGGTCATGACGTCGTCCTGTTGCCCGACTATTCATGGCGAACTGGCGGTATGCAGGCAGTGTCGCGTGACCCAAACAGCGGTGCCCTGGCCGGCGCGGCAGACAGCCGGCGCGATGGTGCGGCGGTACCAGCTTAGGACGGTCGGCTATGTATAAGTATTTCGCTTCTGATTACGCCGAAGCGCGTAGCAAATTTCTAATGGCAGCAGAATCTGCCGATGTTCCGCTGTGGCAATTTGATCATCCGTTGACCGGGCCGAACGACGAGGCGCTCGGCACAGATATCGTGTGGCTTGGAGCGCGGGATGCGCGGCATGTAGTCGTTGCTGGCTCCGCGACCCACGGCATTGAAGGGTTTTGTGGCTCGGGCTGCCAAACCGGTTTTCTCACCGAAAACTGGAAGTCTCGACTTGCGAAGGATATCGCGCTTGTGCTGGTTCACGCCAACAACCCGCACGGCTTTGCGCACCAACGCCGCGTAAACGAAGACAATATCGATCTCAATCGCAATTTCATCGACTTCGACGTTGAAACACCGCAAAGCCCCGGATTTGCGGAATTGCATCCAGCGCTGGTGCCGGAGGCTTGGGACGGTCCAATACGAGAATCAGCCGACGCTGCAATCGAGGCATATAAGGCGCGGGAGGGCCTGCCGGCTTTTCAGCAAGTGACTTCGCGCGGTCAGTACAACTTCCCCGACGGGCTCTTTTTTGGCGGCAGCGGCCCGAGTTGGTCCCGTCGAACGATCGAAGGCTTTGCCCGTAAGCATCTGGCCGAGGCAAAGCGAATCGCTGTGGTTGACTTCCATACCGGCCTCGGACCACGTGGGTACGGCGAGATTATTGGCCGTGGAGGTCCTGGCGACCCACAGTACGAACGGACGGTCGCTTGGTATGGCCCGGACGTCAAAAGCGCCGTCGTTGGTAACTCCGCCTCTGTGCGACTGAACGGCACCATCGACTTCGGCTATCGCCGCTCCTGCCCCGATGCAGAGCAGACGGCGATTACGTTGGAATTCGGGACGTTGCCCCTGGAGGAGGTGCACGAAGCCATCCGCGCGGACAATTGGCTCTATGCAAAAGGGGGCGCGGAGACCTCACCGCATTTCAATTCGATTAAGGCGCAAATGCGGGCCGCCTTTTACGGTGAAGACAGTAAGTGGAAACAAGATATTTGGGCCCGTGGTCAAGAAATTGTGGATCAGGCCCTGAATGGTGTGGGCAACTAACCTGTAGGGTCTTCCTTCGGAATTCGTGAAACTGCATAATTGCGTTCGTGATTCATGATATAGCGAAATAGCGGCGGTATTGTTTTGATGGACGCTTTTCGGGCGGGTCAAGGCGTTTTGGCGGTCAATGTGAGTGACTCCGCACTCTATGCCAATGACAGTTGAGCCGAGGTGCTAGAGGCAGGCCCCGTCCGCACAATTGAAGCTCTATGGGCAAGGAATCGAATGTGGATCCAGGAAATCATTAATGTCGTCGTCGAGAACAAGAACGAGAAAACATTTTTCGAAAAGACGGCATGGGCGCACGACGAGATGAACGTCATAGTCCACTTCGTGGAGCGCTATAATTGGGGTGCGGTTGAGATGACGCCGGCCCAGTACGAAGCGATCGAAGAGACGAGCTACGACCCGGACACATACGATACAGTTTACAATTCAGGCTCTCGATACGAGATCAACGAATTTGAGGTGAAGCTGTTCTCAGACGCTCTGAACGCGATCGAGGTCGATTTCAGTGGACCCAAGGTCACGCCGTCTGAGAGTGTGTCGTCGCCCGACGCGGAGACCTTAGCCGCGATGATGGACATTCGTTGGTTTGAAGAGGCCTATCAGCTCGGCAAGGACGATGTTGCCGCATTGTATGCCGCTTTGACGGAGAATGGATGGAGCTTTCTCGGACGCATTTACTACATCGAAGGCGACGTCATAGTGATGCGAAAGAGCGAGTACGATTATCTTTGGACCGAAGAAGAGGAGGTGGCCGAGCCCACGCGAAGTGACACTGATGACGGCCCTTATTATGAAAGAATTCGATTTCTGAACGATCAGTAAAGAGACTAATCGCTTTCGCCTGGCCGCTCTTCGGGACGAGGCGCTTGGTAACTCGCCTGTATCGACATCCAGTCTACTCTCTCCGCACGGGAAAAAAGAGACTATCAAAACACAAACTGGCGCTCTTCGACCAATTAAAATATCGGTTTGCTTTTATCCATCGGCTGTCGATGCGTAAACACCCCGTTCCTAGCTTTTCGATTTGATTGGCCGAGTACTTTCTCTTCATTGTTTTATTGTATTATGGTAATTAAAATGATATATTTATTAATAATATATAAAATAATTGAAATATAATATAAAAAATATAAATATATAATATAAAAAATAATAATAA
>DJKK01000174.1:5695-6030 GCA_002434595.1 Alphaproteobacteria bacterium UBA6544
AAATAATAATAATAAAAAATTTTTATTTTCCATATTTCACCATATTCCCGTTTGGTGCGTGTGCAATACCGCTAGTCGGCTGTTCAAACGTAAATCCACACCAATCTATTAAGGATGGACGGGTAACGATGGATCGAGGGCGGTGGCCACGGACCATGCGGTCGCGATGTTTCAAACGTGAACAGGGAGTTAGGCAATATGGTCGCAACAGTATCGGCGATTAAGGTCCGGGAAATGCTTTCGGATGGCGGTGAGATTGCTTTTCTCGACGTGCGGGAGCACGGACATTTTGGAGACGGCCATCCTTTCTTCGCGGTGCCGGTCCCATATAGCGT
>DJKK01000174.1:6356-6523 GCA_002434595.1 Alphaproteobacteria bacterium UBA6544
TTTGAGGCGCGACTTGTCGAGCTGGTGCCGAACCCATCTGCGCGCACTGTCCTTTACGATGGCGACGACGGTTTCGCGGAATTGGCGGCGGCGCGCGCGGAAGGCCTCGGTTATTCCAATGTTTTGATAATGGAGGGAGGCGCCGCCGCATGGGAGGCGTCAGGCTA
>DJKK01000130.1:0-3323 GCA_002434595.1 Alphaproteobacteria bacterium UBA6544
CATCAGGAAGAAGTCGACCGGGTGTGACCCGCCCAGCTCCGGATGACAGATGAAGGTTTCCATTGTGCCGTCGCGTGTCTTCAGGCCGATGATATCCACGATCATGACGGGCCTCTCGGTGTCGTTTGTCGAACAGAATCTAAATCGCTCGAGACCGGAGGAAAGAATGCGATGACCAACGGATCAATCTCGCCGAGAAAGAAGACAATTTCTGTAAATCGAAATCTTGAGACTATCTTTCCGGAAAGACTTCGGGCACACTACATCCAATGATGAAACAATCGAAAGGAGGTGATCTGATGTCTGGAGTGTGTGCCCGTGCGATGGGGTTAGGCGTGCAGCGAGGACGGCAGAGCAACCTCTCCGTTTCGCGCTGATCCAGCGAGATTAAGGTTTCGGGCCCAATCGCACGGCCCATTCAGAAGGGCAGTCCATCCGGGCTGCCTTTCTCTTTCGGGGGGCAACAGTTAGGGCGATGTCGGTGTGCCCCGAATACACGTCCGGTGCAGGATGCGCGGATATGTCGCCGCGTCGAAATTCGCCTCTGCACGGTGCAGCAGGCAGCGGTTGTCCCACATCAGTAGATCGCCCGGCCGCCATGAATGGCGATATTGATATCGGGGCTGCGTCGCGTGTTCTTCGAGGCGAAGGACTAGGGCGCGCCCCGCGTCGAACGGTTTACCCTCGATATGTGATGCATGCATGCCGACGAAGATCGCCGTGCGCCCGGTCTCCGGATGGACGCGGGCGAGTGGATGTGCGTTGTCCGGCGCGTCGGCAAGTTCCTCTGCGGACAAGACGCGACCTTCGTTCTCCCGCGAAAGCTCCCAGCTGTGCACGACGCGAAGATCCACAATTTCATCCTTCGTCGCCGCATCCAATCCGTCATAAGCTGCGTGCATATCGACAAAGACAGTATCGCCCCCCTCCGGCGGCAGGGTAACTGCATGCAGGATGGTCGCCATTGACGGCGCAGGCCGGAAGGACTTGTCGGTATGCCACATGTCGGAGCGCACCCGGCCCATCGGCTTGCCGTCCTCATCGAGATTGCTGACGATGTGGACGAGTGGCAGGTTGGCAGTCCCGCGATTGCGGGTCGTGTGGCGCTCGAGCGTACCGAATTGCTCCGTAAAGGCGACCTGTTCTTCCTTCGTCAGGTTCTGGCCGCGAAACACGAGGAGCCGATGCTCGAGAAAGGCGGCATGTATTTGCCTCTGGACCGCCGCATCCAGCGGCATGGCCAGATCGAGCCCGGTAACTTCGGCCGCCATCAGGGCAGACAAAGCGGTAATTGCGAAATCGGTTTTGATTTCAGGTCGGGTTGCGGTCATCTCGGCGCTCATGGTGAGGTTCCCCATATCAGAGCAGGCAGGTCTGCCATGTCAGAGAAAATCGTGCTGGCGTCGGCTTCGGCAAGGGCGTCGCCGTCCGCGCCGGCGCCATAGCCTTGCGTGGCGACTGCGGCGCGAACGCCCGTTGCGCTATCCTCGATCAACAGGCAGTTCCCTGGCGCCGCACCTTCCGAGCGCGCGGCATGCCGGAACAGGTCTTCGAGCGCGCCACAGCGTCGACGGAATAGATATGACCTTCGAGTAAAGGCCAAAGCTCGATCGCGACAAGCGTGACCTCCATTTTCCAAATCGGTCCCTGGCTTGCCACGCAGATGGGAATATTGCGTTGACGCAAATGTTCGAGGACGCGTCTCACTCCGGGGATGGCCCGTATCTCGCAGCGAAAGGCATCGAACATGCGTTCGTAGTGCTCTGCCAGCCAATCGCTGCGGAGACTCCGGCCGATTCGTTCTTCAATCTGCAACTGGACTTCAGTCAATTTACCGCCCTTGAAGCGCTCTATGCAGTCCGGTCGTCATTGGTCATCCCCGCACGGTCGCGTGTTCGGCTAGGATTCGATTGGATATGGGTTCGATGTCGACCAGGACACCGGCGCAATCGAAAATTAAGAGCTCATACATGCATAACATGCAGGGAGGTTGGTTTACTGTCGGGTGGTTCGCGAATTTATGGAGGATGGGACGACAATTAGAAACAGAATTAGGAGGTTTCCGGGCCCGTCTCAGGATTCGGGCGACGTCTGAGCGATAACGCCGTAGCGCGGGAGAAGGTCGCAAAGGCGCTCCTTCGCCCCTTCTACGAAACGGCCGTTCGGGAACATGTCTAAATAGGATTCGAGGTCCGTATCGTCCGGACTGTTTTGCACGTGGTCGCAAATCAATTTCTCGAAATGGCATTCGTTGGTGATTAATTGAACACCGGCGGCGCAGGGATCGGTTTTTTTTGGTGCCTTTTACGTTGGCGAAGCTCAAAGCCGTCGCGTCGAAAGATGCAAGGCAATGCTGCGAAGCGTGAAGTTAATCCGGCCATCCTTCTAGACGGAAGTCACCCAACCCTCCTACCCAACTATCGATGGATCGATTGAGGTGTCTGTGACCGTCATCACACCACCGGGAAGGGAACACCATTTTCCCCAAAAGAAATTAAGGGAAGGTTTACGATTTGTACGATTCAGCTTCTTTTGCCTATATTCTGTTATCAGAGAACCAACCCCTCGGACGGGAGCGTAAAATGTCGGACGCTGAAGAGGATTTTGGGTTCGCGGAACAATTCGATCTGCCGATCCCCTATCTGCATAGAATTAGAACTTATTATCAAACCCTCGGTTACGGCAAGCCGTACAGATGGGCCCAATACCGGGACGTGCCCTTTACACCATTGAAGAAGCCCTTGGCGGAAAGCCGAGTTGCCCTGGTGACGACCGCAGCACCCTATCAGCCGGACAAGGGCGATCAGGGCCCAGGTGCGCCCTATAATTCGGCGGCGAAGTTCTACACCGTCTATACGGACAGCACGGCGAGCAATCCCGATCTTCGGGTTTCGCACATCGGTATCGATCGCAAGCATACAACGGCCGAAGATATGCGGACATGGTTCCCGCTGCGCCAATTGAAGCGTCTCGCCGAGGAAGGTGTAATCGCCGGCATCACCGACCGTTTCTATGGTGCGCCGACGAATCGGAGCCAGAAACGGACCATCGAGGTGGATTGTCCGGAAATCTGCGATCGAATACGTGAGGATGGTGGCGACGTTGCTGTTATTGTCGCCAATTGACCGGTGTGTCATCAGACCGTGAGTCTGATTGCACGTCACCTCGAAGAAAACGGCATTCCCACCATCGTTATGGGCTGCGCGAAGGACATTGTGGAGCACGCGGGCGTACCGCGGTTCCTGTTCTCCGATTTTCCGCTCGGCAATGCTACCGGCAAGCCGAACGACGTCGGATCACAGGCAATGACCTTGGAACTTGCG
>DJKK01000130.1:3712-3903 GCA_002434595.1 Alphaproteobacteria bacterium UBA6544
GGAGGATGCATCTTGGAAGCTTGATTTCAGCAATATCGAGCAGCTTTCGGAGGAAGAGATTGCCCGGCGGAAGGCGGAATTTGATCGCAACAAGCAGATCGCTAAGGAACGGCGGGAACGGGGTATCAATTCGGCTGCGGCAGCAGAATAGCCGAGCGATGACCCAACCATTCGAAGGGGGCCCCGGGGTC
>DJKK01000136.1 GCA_002434595.1 Alphaproteobacteria bacterium UBA6544
AGAGGAATATTCGAGCAGTTGGAAAGCGCGCAATCGACCCCGTCGCAGCCGTCACTATGGGCGCCGCCGCCATAGCCACCGCCGAATATTTCAAGGTAGATATTGTATCTACCGTCCCGGAACTCGCTTAGGCATGCAGCAGTCGTCGTGTCGTAACCGGGAGCAATGACCCGCTCGGGCACAACCTGTGACAGCGCAGCCATGACCGAGTTAAAAACTCGATAGCTCGGCAACAACCGAGCACGTACCGGAGCTGGCGGCGTCGGGTTGAGGACACTCCCCAACGGGGCTGTCACCTTGATTGCTCGCGTGCTGCCGTCGTTAATCGGTACATCTGGGTCCGTTAGCACCGACTTTAGACAGGCGATCGCCGACGCCTCTGTCGAAGCGAACGGGTTATTCATGTTGGTCTTTACTTGCCCGTCGCTTCCGGCGAAGTCGACTTCGATATTGTCGCCGTCCACTGTAAGCTTTGCCTTGATACGGACAGGCTCCTGGCCGATTCCGTCGTCGTCCATCATAGCTTCGCCGGTATACACCCCATCCGGCAATGTTTGAATAGCGGTCCGAATCCGACGCTCGGCGTAGTCCAGCATCTCCAGCATAGCCGCATCAAGGGTATCCGGGCCGAATTTACGGCACAGCTCGCGAATACGTTCCGCACCAATGGCATTCGCCGCGAACTGCGCGTTCAGGTCACCGATCGTCGCGTCGGGCATCCGCACGTTGGACGCGATGAAACGTTCGAGCGCGCCGCCGTTCCAGTCACACGAGAAACTGTACTTCGTAGGCGGGAAGACCAACCCCTCCTGATGAATATCGCCAGCCTTTGGATTGAGACCCGGCGCACCGCCGCCGAGGTCGATGTGATGCACGACCGTCGCACTAAACCCAACCAACGCATTGTCGTAAAAGACAGGCGAAAACAAGAAGATGTCTGGCAAGTGCTGACCGCCATGATACGGATCGTTGTTGATGAAGAAATCGTCGGGACCGATATCTTCCAAATCGTAAAGCTCGAGGCAGGGCCGGAAGGTATGCGTGATTGAACCAAGCTGTAACGCGATCAATTCCGCCTGAGCGACGACCTCGCCGCGACGGTCCAACAATGCCGCCGAGCAGTCCTGCGCCTCCCGCACGATCGGAGAGTGTGCCGAGCGGATCAATTTGGCGCCCATCTCATGCGCACCGGCGAGTAAGGCCCGGGTAATCACCGCCTGATCGACAGGCGAGACAGTGACGGACATGGCGTTATACCTCCTCGCGGTTCATCACGATATTACCGTACGCATCGGTTACCGTCACCCAAGAGGGTGGTGCGTAGATGGTCGAAGTTCCGTCCTCGATCAGCAAGGGACCGGCAATTGGCGTATCCGGCACTGCGGCCCGCGGCAGAACACGGCAGGAAAGACTTGTTCCCCGGTCCAGCATCTCGATCTCGGTACCGGTATCGTAAGCCGTGGCAAGATCCTCGCCCAGCGCTGGGACTGCCGATGGCGGAACTTTAACACCAACCCGGAAGGACACAATCTCGACCGGGTCTTCGGGCGGCTTGGAGAATTCGAATATCCGGTGATGCGCTTCCCCAAAAAGCAACGCCAAGCGGTCTGCCTTTACATTTTGCGCATCTCCTTCCCCAAGGGTCACGGTCACTTCAAACGCCTGACCCACATATCGCATTTCTAGAGCACGATCGAACTCTGGCTCCCCTTCTATGCCGAGGGACAGCAAATACGCCGACACTTCGTCCTCAAGAGTGGACAGTATCGCCCGCATCTCGTTTTCGGCATCTGCTCCAAGGCGAAGCTTTCGGGTGCGAACGCGATAGTGGGTATAGTCGGACATCAATAGACCTGCCGCCGACAACACACCCGCATGCGGCGGCACCACGACACGGGTTACACCCAGTTCTTCCGCCACACGGGCCGCGTGCAAAGGACCTGCTCCGCCGAAAGGTACGATGGCAAAGCCCCGTGGATCACGCCCCCGTTCCGTCGAAACCTGCTGAATTGCCCGGACGATATTCGCCTCCGCAAGCTGAATAAAGCTGTCCGCCAGTGCTTCGACGCTCATGCCGATCTGCGCCGCCAAGGGCTCAAAGACCGCGCGCGAGGCCTCGGAGTCGACATGCATCTGTCCGCCAAGGAACGAATCCGCTCGCACACTCCCGCGGATCAAATGCGCATCCGTTACTGTCGGCATCTTCCCACCGCGGCCGTAACAAGCCGGTCCCGGATCGGCACCGGCGGACTGCGGTCCGACGCGAAGCAACCCACCATCGTCGATCCAACCAATGGACCCGCCGCCGGCTCCAACCGTGACGATATCGATTACCGGCGTTTTGACCGGCAAGCCGTCAATCTTCGTCATGGGAGCCAAGTCCGGCACCCCATCGGCAATCAGCGAAACGTCGGTACTTGTCCCACCCATGTCGAGGGTAATAATGTCCCGGACACCGGAAGCCGCCACTTGCCGCAATGCTCCGATTACTCCCGCCGCCGGTCCCGAAAAGAGTGCGGCTATTGCATTTCGCGCCATCGCCTCCGCCGGCATCCTGCCGCCATTCGATTGCATAACACTGAATCGGCCCGCAAAACCTTTTTCCTGCAGAGCATCGACGAAGCGGTGGAGATAGCCTTCGATTACCGGCTGAACGTAAGCCGCCAATGTCGTCGTCGACGCACGCTCGTATTCCCGGAACTCACGCGTAACTTCATAGCTGCAGGTGACGCTCAAATTCGGCACGGCCCGCCGGACAATCCCTGCAACCGCTTCCTCGTGCGCCGGATTGATGTAGCCATTCAGAAAACAGATCGCGACAGCATCGTATTCACCGCCGGCAAGCGCCTCTTCCACCAGGGCCGTTGTTGCGCCCTCGTCAAGGGCGCGAACAACGTTGCCCGACGCGTCAATGCGTTCGTCCACCTCAAAAGTGTCGCGCCTCGCCGCAACGGGCTCGGGTTTTCGATAGTGTAAGTCGTAGATTGATGCTTTGTCGTGCCGCTGCAGCAGGAGCAAATCGCGGGTTCCCCGGGTGACAAAGAAACAGACCTTCGCTCCCTTGCGCTCCAGAACGGCGTTGGTCGCAACCGTGGAACCGTGCACCAAATCGGAAATCAAGGCGTATTCGATG
>DJKK01000133.1 GCA_002434595.1 Alphaproteobacteria bacterium UBA6544
CGCATTCTGGCGGAACTGTGCGTGAGGAGAAGGCGCGGTCATGGCGGGGGTCACCCTGTCAGTCGGCTCGCAAATGGGCAAGCGAATTGACCGAATGCGTATTGCATCTCTCTCTTTGGGAACGCGCAAGAAACCGCGTCCGGCGACAGACCGCCGCAACGCGTCGACATGCTATGTCTGAATATCTTTTGGTAAGATTACGGGTCGGCGAATTTGTGGTGTAAGCCGAATTGCAGATGAATAGTGGCGGTCCAATGGCTGGGGTTAGTCATTGGTCGCTAACAGCGAGGCTAGATATCCGGTCACCCGGAATTGCTGATCCTCTTTACTCTCGCCATAATGCGCCCCGAATCTTGGTGGTTTTGCCCGGAGCCATGTCAGCAATTCGGAATATTTATGCTCGGTTTCTCGGCGTTCCATACACCCGCCCAACGCTTTCCAGAGCTGTAGCACCAATTTGCGAGAGGCAGGTGTATTTCCTTAGCATCTCCGGTTCCGCTCCCCTTCTTTCTTCCCCCTTCTATCTACTTTAAAGTCTGTGAAATTCTTTGAAGACTGGGAGGCACGACGATGCGCGGTGACGCGGATATCTTATTAAAGGGCGGGCATGTAATCGATCCGGCGCAAGGGATCGATGGGCTTGCGGATGTGGCCGTGAAGGACGGTAAGATTTCTGCTGTCAGCGCCGATGCAGGAAGCGCCAAGGAGACGATCGACGTCACCGGCAAGCTCGTCATACCCGGCATGATCGACACACACGCCCATGTCTTTCAACACATTGGCGGGCCATTCGGTCTGAATGCCGATATGGTCGGCGTGCAATCTGGGGTCACCACGCTCGTTGATCAGGGCGGGCCGAGCAGCATGACCTTTGCCGGATTTCGCCACTATATCGTCGAACCGGCGAAGACCAACGTGCTGGCGTTTGTCTCCGCCTACGTCGTGGGCGGCCTCGAAGGCCACTACTATACGGAACTCTACAGCCCGGACGGGGTCGATGTGCGCGCGACCTGCAAGGTGATCGATGCCAACCGCGACCTGGCGAAAGGTATTAAGGCGCATGCCGAGATCGGCGGCTTTGCCCGCTGGGGCATGACAGTGATGGAAATGGCGAAGGAGATCTCCAGAAACTCTGGACTGCCGCTGTACATTCACCTCGGTCAGCTCTGGCCGATGCCGGAGGGCGGTGAGGATCTGGTCGACCCTGATACTATCATTCCCCAGGTGGTCGATCTGATGACTGAGGGCGACGTGCTTGCCCATCCCTTCACCCGTCATCCCGGTGGTTTTGTCGACACTCAAGGTAATCTGCATGCAATGGTCCGTGTCGCGCTTGACAAGGGTATCAAGGTGGATGTCGGTCATGGATCGCATTTCAGTTTCGACATGGCGCGGAAGGTTCTGGATGCTGGTGTAATTCCCAATACGCTTGGGGCGGACATGCATGGCTACAACACGAAGGTTCCAGATCCAGATAGCATTAAGGAGGAAGACCATCTTTTCACCGGCGAGGTGAAATTCAGCATGACCTACGCCATGACGGAGCTCATGGCGCTCGGTATACCGTTGGTCGACGTGGTCGCCATGGCGACCTCGAATTGTGCGATGATGTTGGACATGGTCGGTGAGATTGGTTCGATGAGGCCGGGCATGGTTGCCGATGTGTCGGTCCTTGGCGACGAACGCGGCAAGTGGGTGTTGCGCGACAATAGTGGCGAGCAGGTCGTGACCGATCGGTATCTCCGTCCCGATTTCTGCCTTCGCGCCGGTGTGCGCTACGACGCCGATGCGATCATCCTGCCGCAACTTGAAGCCGCGGCGTAAACCACCATGAACGACGCTCATCAGGGGGTTGGTGCACCGCTGCCGCGGAAGGAAGACGATCGCTTCATGCGAGGGCGTGGACGGTTCGTCGCCGATATCAAACCGGCAGGTGTTCGCGAAGTTGCCTTTGTCCGCAGCCCACTCGCGCATGCACGCATCCGTGGCGTTAGGGTTCCGGCGGATATTCGCGACCGGGTGTTTCTCTCCAATGATCTCGAGGATGTGCAGCCGATCAAAGCGGTTTCGGCATTGCCCGGTTTCAAAACGTCTGTGCAGCCTGCAGTCGCAGGCGACAAAGTTCGCCACGTGGGTGAGATCGTCGGCATTTGCGTGGCGGACACGCGTGCTGAGGCAGAAGACCTCGTTGCGCGGGTCGAGGTTGATTACGAGGAGCTTCCTGCGATCCACGACATGCTTAAAGCGCGCGAAGAAGGCGCGGCTTTAATACATGACAATTGGGGCGACAACGTGTTCCTTGAGAGTTTTGTCGATGTTGGCGACATAGAAGCGGTTGCCGCGCGTGCGGCCATCAAGGTCGAACGTGAATACCGAACAGCGCGGCAATGCATGGCGCCGATCGAAGGACGCGGTGTTGTTGCGGAGTGGGATACACGGCTTGAGCAGCTCGTCGTCCACAGTGCGACGCAGATGCCCCATATCGTGCGGAGTGGCATGGCGGAGTGCCTCGGCCTTGATCACGGCAGTATCCGTATCATTGCTCCCGATGTTGGTGGTGGTTTTGGGTACAAGGGCATCCTGCTGGCGGAAGAGGTTGCGCTTGGCTGGCTTGCGCGACACCTCCGCCGGCCTGTTCGCTGGATTGAAGATCGGCGCGAACATCTGATCGGTAATGCTAATTGTCGCGAGCATCACTACAAGATCACGGGATACGCGGATGCGGACGGTCGATTGATTGGCCTCGAGGCGGAGGCGCACGTTGATTCAGGGGCCTATTCCGCATACCCGTTTTCAGCCTGCCTCGAATCCGCGCAGGTTGGCAGTATATTGCCGGGGCCATATGATTTCGAAGCGTTTCGCTGCCGTACCTGGTCGTCCTGTACCAACAAACCGCCAATTCTTCCCTACCGCGGCGTGGCGCGAACGGGCGTATGCTTCGCTTTGGAATTAGTCTTAGATGCGATTGCCCGTGAAGCCGGCAAGGAGCCGCATCAGGTGCGCCTCATGAACCTGCCTTCGGCGGAAGCGATGCCTTTTGACAACATCACTGCGAAGCACTTTGACAGTGGTGACTATCCAACTTGCCTGAAGAAGGCAGTTGATGCCATCGATCTTGCAGGTGTGCGGGATCGCCAGAAGTCAGCGAATCCAGATGGCCGGCGGATTGGCGTCGGCTTCTCAATTTTTTGCGAACAAGGAGCTCATGGCACGACCGTCTATGCAGGTTGGGGCATTCCCATGGTCCCCGGGCACGAGCAATGCAGTGCGCGACTGACGCCGGATGGCGAGTTGGAACTCCGCATCGGTGCTCATAGTCATGGCCAAGGTTTAGAGACGACCTTGGCTCAGGTTGCCCACGAAATTCTCGGGATTGATCCTGGGCTTGTGCGTCTCGTTCATGGAGATACTGGTGTCACGCCGTATTCGACTGGGACCTGGGGTTCACGATGCATGGTGATGTCGGGAGGGGCAGTAGCATCTGCCTGCGAGGCACTCGCCGAACGCGCAAAGAAGATCGGTGCGGCGCTGCTTCAGGCGGAGGAACGCGAAGTGCGTGTAGCGGGCGGTAGTGTTGTAGCGGCCAACAATTCTATGAGCCTCGTCGATATCGCGCGGACCTGGTATCTGAAACCGCAGGATCTGCCGCTCGATGTGGACCCGTCCGGTCTCGAAGTAACGGTCGGTTATAAACCCCAAGTGGATACGGGCACATTCAGCTACGCCGCGCACGCGGCGGTCGTTGCGGTCGATGTCGAGATTGGGCATGTGGAAATTCTCGACTATGTGGTCGTCGAGGATGGTGGCGTTCTTGTAAATCCGATGATTGTAGATGGTCAGGTTTATGGCGGCACGGTGCAGGGTATCGGCACCGCCCTATATGAGGAAATGACCTTTGATGAACGTGGACAACCGCTCGCATCGACATTTGCAGATTACCTGCTGCCAGGTGCGGCAGAGTCGCCGGATATTCGTGTGCTTCACATGGAGACCCCGTCTCCTTATACCCGCTTCGGTCAAAAGGGTATAGGCGAGAGTGGTGCCATCGGACCGCCTGCTGCAATCGGAAATGCAGTTAATGATGCATTAAAAGAATTTGGCGTAGAGGTCGCGCAATTGCCGATCACGCCACGACGGGTTGTCGCTGCCCTCGAGGAGGCCGGCGCATGAAATCGGCGGCGTTTGACTACGAACGGCCAAAATCCATAGCTCAGGCAACGGCATTGCTGGACGACGATCCTCACGGAAACCGTGTGCTCTCGGGCGGGCAGTCCCTCGGACCAATGTTAAATTTAAGATTGCTACAGCCGAAACGTCTGGTCGACGTGCGCAAGATACCTGAAATGACGGTCAGGGAAGAAGATAACGGAGCGCTTTTGTTGGGCGCTTGTATAACGCATTCGGCTATCGAAGATGGCACGGTTCCGGATATCGCGAACGGCATGATGTCGTCTGTTGCGGCGGGGATTGCTTGTCGAGCAATTCGAAACAAAGGTACGGTTGGTGGCAGCCTGGCGCACGCGGATCCTGCTGCGGATTGGCCGACCTGTCTCTTGGCACTGGACGCGGAAGTGATGCTCCACGGACCAACGGGGCGGAGAAGTTTGCCATTGCAGGAATTCCTCAGGGGGCCGTTTGAGACAGCGATAGAGCCTGGTGAAATCCTCTCCGGTGTAAGGATT
>DJKK01000199.1 GCA_002434595.1 Alphaproteobacteria bacterium UBA6544
TTGAAACGGTAAGTATTTTTTTGAAAAAATTGATTTTGTTTGCTCTATGATTTTCATTGCAGATGCGCACAAAATTTAATGTTGTTAAATTTACTTCTAAAAGACTACTTGGAACCAGGTTGAAGGGAATGAACCAATGGTCGACAAAGTCACAAAATCCGAACAGGAATGGATGCAGCAGCTCACATCCGAGGAGTTTCAGATTTGTCGCCTTAAGGGCACGGAAAGGCCATTTACCGGCAAGTACAACAGCGAAAAGTCCGCTGGTGTTTATAAATGTATCTGTTGCGGACATCCGTTGTTCGATTCTGGAACAAAATACGAATCTGGTTCGGGTTGGCCGAGCTTCTTCGCGCCGATCAGTGAAGACTCCGTTGCCACGGAAGAAGACTTTTCGCATGGTATGCGTCGCGTGGAGGTGATGTGCGCAAGATGCGATTCCCACCTCGGTCACGTCTTCGAAGATGGCCCAGCGCCGACCGGTCTGCGCTATTGTATGAATTCCGTCTCTCTCGATCTCGATAAGAAAGACGGCTGAAGATCGCGCGGCGACCCGTCGCGGCGCGATGTTGCGCAAGGTGCTAGATCGATTCGCCGTGGTGGACTATAAATCCATATTGTTCATATGGTTCGAATTGCCGCTGCTCTCGACTTATCGACGAAAGGCCCGGCGATTTCTTTTGGTTTTTTGCTTCGTTTGAGCGTCGGTGGCGGCAGGTCCGCCCCATGCGAGTGAGGAAAACAAGTGTCGGACGCGGAAAAAGATACCCCAAAAGCTTCGGAGGACGAGGAACAGTCGTCGGAAAAGAAGCGCCCCGCGAGACGCCGTTTTGGCGTCCGTTACCTCATTATCGGCCTGGTGGTCATTGTCGGTGGGATCTTCGCCTTCCGCGAAGTCCATCAGAGGCTGATCTACGTTTATGAATACGATGCCAGGATCGCCGGCGATATGGTTACGGTCAGTAGCCGGGTAGCTGGATGGGTCACCAAGCTGCCGGTATCGGAGGGTGAGCTGGTCGACGGCGATCAGATGCTGGTCAAGGTCGATGATCGCGAATCGCGCCTGTTGATCAAGCAGTTGCAGGCACAGAAGGCCGCCATTGCGGCTCAGCGCGCGCGATTGGTATCCGAGCGCAAGCTTGTCGACAGCCAGACCGAGACGCGGGTTAACACCCAGCTTGCCGCTGTCAATGCGGCCGCGGCCACGGTTTCTTCTTTGAAGCCTCAGCTGGATAACGCCAAGTCGCAATTGGAACAGGATAAAGCCTTGTTCCAGAAGAAGGTCATCGCCCGCCGACAATTCGATCAAACCCGCACGACGATGCAGCGGATCGACGGTGAATACCGCACGCGGGTCGCGGAACTGGAAGAAGCCCGGAATAAGTTGCGCGAGGGACGAGCGGATCGTCAGCGGCTCTCCGTTCTCGACAGCGAGATCAATATTCTCGTTCATGAAGAGGACGAATTACAGGCGCAGCTGGAACGTCAGCGGCTCGACCTCAAGGACCGGACGATTGGAAGCCCGGTCCAAGGCGTTGTCGACCGTGTCTTCGTCGAGGAAGGCGAATACGTGACGCCGGGGCAGCGCCTGTTATTGGTCCACAACCCAAAGAAGGTCTGGATCGACGCGAACGTGAAGGAAACCGATATTCGTAAAGTGAAGATCGGACAGATGGTCGATGTTACCGTGGATGCCTTTCCCGAAAAGAAATTCGCGGGCAGGGTCACCGCGATCGGTAACGCCGCGACCAGTGAATTCGCGCTCCTGCCGACTCCCAACCCGAGCGGCAATTTCACCAAGATCACCCAGCGCCTCCGCGTGCGCGTCGCTATTGATCAGGAGCAGAATCTACTTCGGCCCGGCATGATGGTCGAAGTTTTCATTGATGTCAGATAGCGTCGAGGTTTTATTCGAACGCTATGGTCCAGCTTATCGCTGGTTGGTGATTTTCACCGGTATGAGCGGCGTGATCGCGATGGTCCTCTCAGCTACCATCGCCAACGTCGCCGTCCCCAGTGTGATGGGTGCGTTCGGGGTCGGACAGGATCAGGCGCAATGGATGGCGACGGCCTTCATCGCCACGATGACGGCAGGACAACTGCTCAGCGCGTACTTGATCGCCGCCTTCGGGCAACGTCTCGGCTTTTCCCTGCTGATTATCGTGTTCTTCGTCGGCACCATGATCGCGGTAACAAGCACGAACATCACCGTTCTCTCAATCGGACGAATGATCCAAGGTGTCTGCGCAGGCGCGGTTCAGCCGCTTGTCTTGGTGACCGTCTTTGGGGTCTTCAAACCGGATCAACGCGGTATGGCCATGGGAATATTCGGCATGGCAATCATGCTTGCGCCCGGTCTTGGCCCCGTGGTCGGCGGCATCGCTATCGACCATCTAAGTTGGCGGCACATTTTCCTCATTCCCCTGCCGCTTTGTCTTCTTGGGTTTGTGCTTGGCAATTTCTTCATGCCGGAGAAGACGGACGGAAGGAAAGCGCCGCCATTCGATTTCGTTGCGTTGGGTGTGTTGGTTTCAGGGCTCTTCTGCATCTTGAGTTATATCGCGAACGGACACCGCTTCGGCTGGATCTCCAACCAGTCGCTGATTACGCTTTTGGGCGGTTGTGCGCTCCTGTCGGCTTTCGTTTGGACCCAGCTTAAGGCCGAGGAACCGCTTCTCGACCTGTCTTTGTTCTCCAACCCACAGTTTACGTCGGCGGTTGCTGTTGGCGTCGTATTTGGCGCGGGGAACTTCGGCGTGAGCTATGCAGTTCCAGTGTTTGTGCAAACGGTCCAGGGGTTTACCGCGACCAAAGCAGGATTTGTCCTCGTGCCAGCGGGCATCATGCTGATGTGTTTATTTTCATTTACCGGCAGGCTGGCCGATCGCGTGCCCAACGACCTTCTTATCATGTTTGGGCTGGGTACCTTTGCGGCGGGAGCCCTTCTCATGATGGGCGCGGACGTCAACACCCCGTTCTGGAGCGTCGTTATTTTCGTCATGATCGGACGTTTCGGCCAAAGCCTGATATTACCTGCGATGAATGCGTCGGCACTGCGATCAATGCCGCCGGACAAGCTGAATCGCGCATCGGGTGGCATCAATTTCATGCGTCAGTTTGGTGGCGCTCTCGGGATCAACGGGCTTGTCGCCTTCATGGAACAGAGAACGCTGATTTACAGCGAGTCCTTTGCTGCCACGCAAACGGCGGGGAACGCGGCGAGCCGTGAGTTGCTGCAGGGGGTGACGGGGTTGCTGAACGAATCGGGCGTGCCGGAAGCGGCGCATTCTCCCGGTGCGCTATACTACCTTGGTCAGGTCGTCCAGGCACAGGCCAATACGCTTGGCTTCCAGGATGGTTTCTTGATTCTCGCCGTTGTGTTCATACTGGCCATGATCCCCGCCTATATCCTGGGCAAGGCCCGCACGACGAAGGTTTAATCCATGGCTATCGTCACCGAGACGGTCGACGATCTCTACGCGCGCTACGGTTCTGCATATCGGCTGCTGGTATCCGGCACGGGAATGGTAGCGGCATTCACTATGGTGCTGACTGGTACGATGGTGAACGTCGCCATTCCCAACGTCATGGGCGCTTACGGCGTTGGTCAGGACCAGGCGCAGTTAATGACGACGGCGTTCGTTGTTGCCATGACCACAAGCCAGCTGCTCAACGCATTTGTTGTCGCGCTGGTCGGCCAGCGGGTCGGCTTCTGCGCGACCTTGCTACTTTTCGCGACCGGCAGCCTCATCTGCGCATCGAGCAGCGAGTTCTCGATGATCGTCTTCGGTC
>DJKK01000112.1 GCA_002434595.1 Alphaproteobacteria bacterium UBA6544
GTCGAGGATATGATCAACACGGTCATCCGTCAGACCGCATTCTGCCTCTTCGAACGCGACGTGCACGACGCAAGGCTGGAGAACGAACTGACCTCCGATGACATCGGTGACATCTGGATGAATGTCCAAACCAAAAGCTTGGGGCCGGTGTTTCGCTTTCATGACGAATACCGTCACTACTGGGCATACATCCCCCACTTCATCCATTCGCCATTTTACGTATACGCATACGCCTTCGGCGATTGCCTGGTGAATGCGCTTTATTCCGTCTATCAGGATGCCGAAGCGGGTTTCGCCGATAAATATCTGGAAATGCTGCGAGCTGGCGGTACGCTACGGCATAAGGAACTACTGGCCCCCTTTGGACTCGACGCCACAGATCCAGCGTTCTGGGACAAGGGGCTCGGCATCGTCGAAACCCTCATCGACGAGCTTGAAGCCACGATGTAGCGAGGCAGCGCAGCAGTCATGAACGATGGCACAACAGTATCGCCGCGCAAGGCTGTCGTCATCGGCGCGGGCATCGCCGGCATCTCAACCGCGCTCTACCTGCAACGCGACGGCCACGCGGTCACGGTTTTAGACCCGGAACCGCCGGGGTCGATGACATCATATGGCAATGCGGGGCTGATCGCGACCTACGCGACAATTCCAACCGCTACGCCGGGCATATTGATGCGGGTTCCGAAAATGCTGATGGACCCGTCCGGGCCCCTTAGCTTGCGCTGGTCCTATCTACCGCATCTGGCTCCCTGGCTTCTCTCTCTTGTGCGCAACAGCGCACCGGACCGCATCCGGCGGAACGCCCTTGTCAAATCGATTCTGCTGAACCGTGCCTGGAATGACTACAAACCCCTGATCGCATCGGCCAAAGCAGATGAATTATTTTATGCTGGCGGCATGCTCCGGGTTTTCCGCACCGAGGCTGCATTCGAGGCGATGAAGACCCGCGAGTTGGGCCTGATGGACATCACCGGCCGGCAATACGAGTTGCTCGGCGTCGATGAAATCCGTCAGATGGAGCCAGGTCTGGAGCCTGTATTCCAACACGCCATCTTTTCGACGGATACGCGGAACATGCGGAATCCGGGCCGCCTGACGGAACTCTTTGCCGCAGATTTTACAGTCAAAGGCGGCACGATCGAGCAAGAGGCGGTCACTTCCCTCTCCGGCTCCGCGGATGGAAAGTGGCGCATAGGCACGGATCGAACGGAGCACAACGCCGATATTGTAGTCGTCGCCGCCGGCGCCTGGTCGACGCTAATAGCCCGCATGATAGGCCTGCGACTCCTACTCGATACCGAGCGCGGCTACCACGTCATGTTGTCACCGCCAACGCCCGGATTGAACCGATCAGTTCATTTCGGCGAAGAGGGGTTCATTGTGTGTCCGATGGAAGAAGGCTACCGCCTTTCAACCGGGGTCGAACTCGCCGGCGTCGACGCACCGCCGGATTACCGGCGCATTCGCCGAGCAGTCGGCCAGGCGACTTCATTCATCAAGGGATTCGATACGATCGAGAAATCAATTTGGATGGGCCGGCGGCCCTCAACACCCGATACGGTCCCGATACTCGGTGCTGTACCAAATCGAGGCGGCCTTTATTTTGCGACGGGCGGGGCACATATCGGCATGACCCTCGGCCCGACATTCGGGCGCATCATTGCCGATCTCGTCGCAGGGCGAGATCCTGGCGTTGATCTCTCGCCATATCGTCCCGACCGCTGGTAAGAAATGGAGAATTCGATGAGCGACTCACAATCGAACCCCCCAATGGACATCGTCGTTATTGGCGCCGGCATCGCCGGCGTTGCCTCTGCTCTGTATCTCCAGCGCGACAACCATCGGGTAACGATTCTCGATCCACGAGGTGTTGGCGAAGCAGCATCCTTCGGAAACGCGGGAACGATTGCACCAACGTCGTGTGTCCCAACCGCACGGCCGGATATCCTGAAACGTGTCCCGAAAATGCTGATGGACCCAACCGGACCACTCAAAATTCGCTGGTCTTACCTGCCGCGCTTGACGCCGTGGTTCATTGATCTGATCCGGAACAGCTCGGCGGACAAAATCCTCACAAATGCACAGGCAAAAACCGCCCTGCTGAACCGCGCCTTCGAGGCTTATAACGAGTTGATCTCTGAAAGCGATACGGAAGAGCTGATTGTCCGCAACGGAATTCTTCAAATCTTTGAGACCGACCAAGCGTTCCAAAACATGCTGCGGGAGCGGGAACTCCAAGAAGCGTGCGGCCACAAAGTAGAGATCCTGCCGGGCGAGGCCGTTCGCCAAATGGAGCCGGCTTTCACATCCACTTTCAAACATGCTGTTTATTTGGAGAACCACGCAACAATTCGAAATCCGGGCGAATTGACGAAACGTTTCGCGTCCCTGTTCGAATCCAAGGGCGGTGCGTTTCGCCAGGAAGCCGTAACCGGGCTCAACCGCGACGGTGCCCGTTGGCGTGTCACTACGGATAACGGCGTGCACGTGGCCGACCGCGTCGTGGTGGCGACGGGTGCCTGGTCGCGTGAGATTGCGAAAATGCTCGGTTTCCGCATGCTGCTTGATACCGAGCGTGGCTACCACGTCATGGTACCGCAACCCGATCCTGAGCTCAGACGGCCCATACTGCTCGGCGACCATTCCGTCTTTTTAGTGCCGATGGCAGAAGGTATGCGCGTGACTAGCGGCGTTGAATTTGGTGGGCTAAATCTACCGCCCGACTATCGGCGTATCCGCGCCATGGTCCCGTTTGCCAAGAAGATATTGCCGCAACTTGAGGAACGGGAAATGTCGGCCTGGATGGGTTTCCGGCCGTCGACCCCGGATACGCGGCCGGTCCTCGGTGAGCCAGCAGGCGCAAAAGGCGTTTTCTTCGCGACTGGTGGATCGCATGTCGGGATGACGCTCGGGCCGATCATGGGCAAGATCACGGCCGATCTCGTCGCCGGACGGGAGACCGGTCTGGATTTAGAGATCTACAAACCAGATCGCTGGTAACGCTCATGTCAATGGTAAGCGCTAAAGACAAAAGCGATAGCATCCGGACCTCATAACGATTCCTGGCATCTAGTAATTCCAATCTCTGGTCCCCATTTCACCGTTTATGCCAGACCCAGATAACAATACCCTTGGACGACGTGCTCGCCGCTATGCACGCGTTGGCAGTGCTGTCGGTGGGCTTGCTGCGCGTTTCGTGGGCTCGCGGTATCTCGGGCTGGACCTCGATAAGGAAAAACACGCCGGCGAGTTGACGACAGCTCTGGGTGGCCTCAAGGGTCCGCTCATGAAGGTTGCCCAGTTGATGGCAACAATTCCGGATGCGCTCCCGGAGGAGTACGTACATGAACTGAAGCAACTGCAAGCGGATGCCCCTTCCATGGGCTGGCCCTTTGTCCGCCGGCGCATGGCATCGGAGCTTGGCCGGAATTGGCGCAGCAAATTCACGGATTTCGACAGGGAGGCAGCGCACGCGGCGTCACTGGGCCAAGTGCATAAGGCGACGGGCCCCGATGGCGAACGCTATGCCTGCAAACTGCAGTACCCGGATATGACCGCCGCGGTTGAAGCAGATCTCAATCAACTCGATCTGGTTTTCCGGATCTACGCGCGGACAGACAAGGCGATCGATACGCGGGATATCCATGCCGAAATCTCCGCCCGTCTGCGAGAGGAACTCGACTATGGGCGCGAAGGGAAGCACATGGCGTTCTATCAGGACATGCTTTCCGGAGAAGACGCGGTGCATGTGCCTGAACGAATCGCTCATCTCTCGACAGACCGACTGCTGACAATGAGCTGGCTCGACGGCGAACCGCTGATGTCCTATTCAGACGCGCCGTTGGAAATCCGCAATTCCGTCGCACGCAACATGTTCCAAGCCTGGTACGTGCCTTTCTACGACTATGCCGTGATCCATGGTGATCCACATCTCGGCAACTACAGCGTCCGCGAGGATCATGCGGTAAACCTACTCGATTTCGGGTGCGTGCGGGTTTTCGATGCATCCTTCGTGCGCGGCGTCATCGATCTCTATTATGCGTTGCGAGACAATGATCGCGATCGGGCGGCCTACGCATACGAGACTTGGGGTTTCGAGTCGATTTCGAACGAACTGATGAATGTCATGAACATCTGGGCGGAATTCGTCTATGCGCCGCTCCTTCTAGACGAGGTGAGGAAGATTCAGGACAGCGACAGCGGCCTCTACGGAGCCAGCGTGGCCAACAAGGTACATGTTGAACTGCGCAAGCTCGGCGGGGTGCGCCCGCCGCGCGAGTTCGTCTTTATGGACCGGGCCGCAATAGGACTTGGCTCAGTCTTCATGCATCTGAGGGCGGAGATCAATTGGCACCAAATGTTCCACGGCCTAATCGACGATTTCGACGAGGCTGCCCTAGCTGCGCGACAGCAATCCGCGTTGCTTGAACACGGATTGGAGCGCGCTTAATCCTGCCACGGATCATTCCGTTCCAGGGCTGTCCGACCAAGAGTGCCGCCTTATCCTCTCTCCAGGTTGAGGGCGATGGAGGCAAGACGATGTCGGACAACATTATCGATTTCACCTTCCTGCAGGGCGTCAAGGTCGTCGACTTCACGCAATTCGAGGCCGGCCCTTCCTGCACCGAGACGCTGGCGTGGCTCGGTGCCGACGTTGTCAAAATCGAGAACCCGAAAATGGGCGATCCAGGCAGGCGCCTGCGCCCCGGACAACCGGATGATGATCCATACTATTTTCATCAGTTCAACGCGAACAAGAAATCCGTCACCTTGAACCTCAAGTCGCCGCAAGGCCTCGCGACTGTGAAAGATATGATCCGTGCTGCTGACGTGGTGGTGGAGAATTTTGCACCGGGGGTGATCGAACGCCTCGGCCTCGGTTATGAGGATGTAAAGGAAATCAATCCGGGGATCATCTATGCCCAGGTGAAGGGCTTTGGCGAGGGCAGCCCTTTTGAGAAGAACCTCGCTTTCGACATGATTGCCCAGGCCTGCGGCGGCTCCTTCAGTGTGACTGGCGACAAGGACGGGCCTCCAACACGCCCCGGGATGAGTATCGGCGACACCGGAACCGGCATGCTGATGGCGATTACAATTCTAGGCGCACTGTACAAGCGGCGCGAAACCGGCGAAGGGCACCAACTGCAAGTCGCAATGCAGGATGCTGTCCTGCACTATATGAGGGTGAGCCTCGCAACCACGGGCAGGACGGGCAAAGCTGCCGAACGTGGTGGAAGCAAGGTGCCGGGCATCTCGAACGCCCCCATGGGGCTCTATCCCTGCGCACCGGGCGGCCCAAACGACTACGTCTACATCATGACAAGTCGTGCCAATCCGGAGCACTGGGATCGGTTGTTGAAACTGATCGGCCGCGAAAATTTGGTGGGCGACAAACGTTATGCAACGCCGGCTGATCGCCAAGAACGCGAAGACGAGGTCGACGAATTGATCTCCGTTTGGACCCGTACCCAGACGAAAATGGAGGCCATGCGCATGATCGGAGAAGCGGGAATTCCAGCGGGCGCGGTGCTCGACACAGTCGAGCTGAACGACAGTGACCCGTCATTTGAGGAACGTGGCGTCATGCAGACCATGTCTCATCCGATCCATCGTCCGTTTAAGATGCCTGCTTGGCCGGTCCGCGTAGACGGTAAGGCGAGCCGCCTAAAATCCTCTCCAGTACTCGGTGAACACATCGATGAGATCATGAGTGAGTGGCTCGACCTGAATGAGGCGGCCGTGGCGGCACTCAAGGACGAAGGCGCATTCGGCTCATGACGGAAGGCGCCAAGGACTGCGCGCCGAAATCAACATCATTGATCATTCAGCACTGCGGCTGCATGCGCCACACCTTGTAAATGACCTGTCCGCAGGCGGGCGACGTTTGATTTAGGGTGTCGACGGATATGTCGCAACACTGATCGCCGGCGAGACGGTATTCGAAAACGGCGAGCATACCCGAGCGCTGCCGGGCTGACTCGTGAGCGCAGGCCGAGGATAGACTTTCAGGAACGCGCTTCCCGCAGCGCGCGCCACACACGCTCGGGGGTCGCCGGCATATCCAGAGTGCGGACACCCTCCGGACGCAATGCGTCGACAATGGCGTTCATCAGAGCAGGCAACGCGCCCACGCAGCCGGCCTCTCCTGCACCTTTGATACCGAGCGGGTTTGTCAGAGTCGGCGCCTCTTCGTTCACGGCTGAATCGAAATTTGGCAGATTGTCCGCCCGCGGCATGACGTAGTCCATGAAGGAGCCAGTGATCAGCTGACCCGATTCAGGGTCCCACTGCACATCTTCGAACAACACCTGCCCGACGCCCTGGACAATGCCGCCATGGAGCTGACCGTCCAACAACAATGGATTCAGCACGGTACCAACGTCATCGACCGCAGCATATCTTACGATCTCGATCCCACCCGTCTCCGGTTCAATCTCGACTTCGGCAACGTGGCAGCCGTTCGGGAAAGTCGCGGCAGGAGGCCGCCATGAGCCCCATTCGTTCAGACCCACTTCCATGCCGGGTGGTGCGGTCATGAAATTCTGCAGCAGTTTCGCGCACTCGATCAGGCTGACCGAACGATCTGTTCCAGCGACCGAATAGACACCATCGGCGAATTCGATGTCGCCTTCCGAAGTCTCCAGGTGATGTGCCGCCATCTTGCGGCCTTTTTCAATTACCTTGTCAGCCGCCATCATCAACGACGCCCCACCGACACCGGACGCCCGCGAGCCAAATGTGCCGGTCCCCGCCATACCGGTGTCCGTATCGCCCTGCTGGTATTCAATCTGTTCGAAGTCTAGGCCGAGACGACCCGAGAGCATCTGACGGAATACCGTTTCGTGCCCCTGCCCGTGGTTGTGTGTCCCCATGATGAGCGTCACCGTCCCGGATGGATCAAAGCGAATTTGCGCCCATTCGGGCCAGCCGCCGGCGGATTGCTCAATCACATTTGAGATGCCGATTCCTCGTAATTTCCCGGCGTCTTGGGAGGCTTCCCGACGAGCCGCGAATCCCGCGTAGTCGGTTATCTCAAGTGCACGGTCCATGTTCTTTTCGAACTGGCCGGAATCGTAATTGAAGGAGAGTGCCGTCTGATACGGGAGAGCCGACTCGGGTATGTAGTTGCGCCGCCGAAGGTCCACCGGATCCAGGCCGAGTTCCGCGGCCGCTGTGTCGATGGCCCGTTCCAGCACATACGCCGCTTCCGGACGGCCGGCGCCACGATACGGCCCGATCGACGGTGTATTCGAGTAAACGGCGGTCACCCGGGTAAAAATCGCGGATGTGGTATACGTCCCGGCCAAAGTCCCGAGGTTCCCAACACACGGATGGGTCCCAAACATGGTAAGATACGCGCCGAGGTTAGCCGTCGTCTCGACCTTGAAGGCAAGAAAATTCCCGTCCGCATTAAGCGCCAATTGGACTTTCGAGATGTTGTCCCGCGCTTGATCATCCGCCATGAAGTGTTCGGACCGGTCTCCAGTCCACTTGACGGGTCTGTCGAGATCCCTTGCCGCATGTAGGCAGAGAATGTTCTCACAATAGGGTCCCGAACGCATACCAAAGGCGCCACCCATGTCGTAACTGACAACCCGGAGCTTATTCTGCGGCACCTTTAGAATTGGTTCCGCGATCGCCTGACGCACGAGATGCGGCCCCTGTGTGCCGGTGTAGAGCGTGTAGCGCTCGTCGAATTTATCGTACTCGCCAATACATGCGCGCGGCTCCATCGGTGCGACCGCGACACGGGTAATGTCCAAGCAAAGCGATGTTACATGATGGGCGGAGGCAATAGCAGCGTCGACAGCTTCCAGATTCCCTTCTTCATGAACGAAACAGACATTGTCCGGCGCGCCATCCCACACTTTTGGCGCACTAGCCGAGAGAACGTCCGCTGTCGCCGTAACGGAGGGCAGCGCCTCGTAGTCGATTTCGACCAATTCCGCGGCATCGCGAGCCTGTACGTGACTTTCCGCAACGACGAAGGCCACGTAATCGCCGACGTATTGGACCACGTCGCGACGCAATGGATAGTTTGGGGGGGCATACATAACGGAACCATCCGCACGCCGACGCGTGATCAAGCAAGGCAATGGACCGTATCCGGCGGCCTCCATGTCAGTGCCAGTGTAGACCGCAAGCACACCCGGTGTCACAAGCGCCGCAGTAGCGTCGATTGACTGAATCCTTGCTTTCGCGTGGGGCGATCGGATGACACAACCGTATGCTTGACCCTGGCGGTTCAAATCGTCCGAATACCGGCCGCCGCCGCGCAATAGCCGCGGATCCTCCCAGCGGGGGACACCCTGTCCAATGCCGAATTTAGTCATACCGTCTCCCGAACCCAGCGCCACGATGCAACGATGATCAGATTTATGATAATTCCCCGCCCGAGCAAACGTCCATGGACCTGATCCTATCATTATCCGTCAGCGCAAACCTTCTTCTCTTTGCAGGACTGGCGTTAGCGATCTGGTTTGCAGGAACAATGCTGTATCACCTTGCCGACGCAATTGGCGA
>DJKK01000094.1:0-438 GCA_002434595.1 Alphaproteobacteria bacterium UBA6544
TCCTGGTTCGTGTGGTATTCCAGCACCTGTCCGAATTGGGTGAAGCGCCATCCGAACGGCACTTTCATCGTCCGACGCGAGCGCCTGCGCTGAAAATGGGAAGGCCGCGAGCGGAGATGGCAGGCCGCGGCGTGAATACGCTGCCTCAGTTAAACGCTGCGATCCCCGTCATCGCGCGGCCCAGGATCAGGGTATGGATGTCGTGGGTGCCTTCCAGCGTGTTGATAACTTCCATATTCACCATATGACGGATCACGTGATACTCGTCCGAGACGCCGTTGGCTCCGTGCATGTCGCGGCAAAGGCGGGCGATATCGAGCGCCTTGCCGGTCGAGTTGCGCTTCACCAGGCTGATCATCTCAGGCGTCACCCGGTTCTCATCGCGAAGGCGCGAGACGCGGAGGCATGATTGCAAGCCGAGCGCGATCTCGGTCTGCA
>DJKK01000094.1:746-7325 GCA_002434595.1 Alphaproteobacteria bacterium UBA6544
GCCGAGCGCGATCTCGGTCTGCATCTCGACGAGCTTCTTCTGGATCAGCTGGTTGGCTGCGAGCGAGCGGCCGAACTGGATGCGGTCGATCACATAGTCGCGGGTTTTCATCCAGCAATCTTCCGCCGCGCCCATACCACCCCAGCAGATGCCGAAGCGGGCGTTGGAGAGGGCGGAGAGCGGACCCCGCATGGATTTTACGCCCGGTAGTTTGTGCTCTTCGGGGCAAAAGACCTCATCCATGTGGATGAAGCCGGTTGAAGAAGCGCGGACCGCCATCTTTCCTTCGATCTTCGGCATTTCGAGGCCTTTCGCGCCGTGCTCTAAGAGGTAGCCGCCAACTTCGCCTTCATCGTTCTTGGCCCAGACGAGTGCCACATGTGCCAGCGGCGAATTGGTGATCCACTGCTTGTTGCCGGTCAGCTTGTAACCGCCATCGACTTTCTTGGCGCGGGTCTGCATGCCGCCTGCATCGGAGCCGTGGCTTGGTTCGGTCAAGCCCATGCAGCCTATAATCTCACCATCCCGCATACCGGGCAGGAAGCGTTCCTTCTGCTCGTCCGAGCCGTACATGTGGATCGGCGCCATGACGAGGCCCGACTGCACTCCCATGGCCGAGCGGAAGCAAGTATCGACGCGCTCCATCTCCCTCGCGATCAGACCGTAGGAGACGTTGGAGATGTCGGCGCAACCGTAGTCGGGCAAGGTTGCCCCGAGGAAGCCGAGTTTGCCGAACTCTTTCATGATTTCTGGGTCGAAGAACTCGCGCCGATTCCAGTCGACGATAAGCGGGGCGAGTTCGCCTTGCGCAAAGTCGCGGGCGGCGTCCCGGATCTGGCGTTCATCCTCCGACAGCTGATCTTCCAGCAAGAGGGGGTCTTCCCAGGCGAAATCGACCATGTCTTCTCACTCCAGATAAAAAAGTGTCCCGGAAACGCAGCGGCGTTGTCCGGGACTTCGTATATCTTATACGGTGCGTGGCGGCCAACCGGATTAGTGGCCGATTTGGACCCGGGTCACTTCCAACCGGTCGCACCCGGGCAGCCAAGTCGATTCTTAGTCTTCCATACGCTCTAAGACGACGGCGGTGC
Source organism: Alphaproteobacteria bacterium UBA6544 (assembly GCA_002434595.1). GTDB lineage: Bacteria > Pseudomonadota > Alphaproteobacteria > UBA8366 > UBA8366 > UBA6544. The sequence goes on from DJKK01000094.1 coordinate 1,838, forward strand.
CCTGACCGACGCCGACGCAGAGGGTTGCCAGCGCGTACTTACCGCGGGTCTTCTCGAGCTGACGGGCCGCCGTCAGGAAGATGCGGGGGCCGCTGGCACCGAGCGGGTGACCGAGGGCGATCGCGCCGCCGTTCATGTTGACGCGGCTGTCATCGAAGGATTGGCCGAGACCCTTGAGGCAGGATAGCACCTGGGCCGCGAAGGCTTCGTTGATCTCGATAACGTCCATGTCGTCCATCGACAGGCCGGCGCGCTCGAGGGCCTTCTGTGAGGCCGGGACCGGACCGATGCCCATGATGCGCGGTGGTACACCAGCGGACGCGGAGGACAGGATCTTCGCAATCGGCTTTATGCCGTGCTTCTCACCCATCGCGCGGCTGCCGATAAACATCGCGACCGCGCCGTCGTTGACGCCGGATGCGTTGCCGGCGGTTGTAACACCGTCCTGATTGAGGACACGCAACTTGGCCAGCATATCCATTGTCGTGCCGGCGCGCGGGTGCTCGTCGACGTCAATGGTGATGTCCGGCTGCTTGCGGCCGCCCGGGACGGTGATCGCCGTAATTTCGCCGTCGAAGAAACCACCGTCCTTGCCGGCCTGGTACTTTTCCTGGCTGGACAGCGCGAAGGTATCGGCTTCCTCGCGGCTGATCTGGTAGTCCTGCGCCAGATTATCCGCGGTCTGCGGCATAGCCCAGTCGCCGTACTCTTCCTTGATCTTCTTGTTCGGGAAGCGCGAGCCGATGGTGGAATCGTATACGTCGAAGTTACGCGCGAACGGGGTCTCGTTCTTGCCGACAACGAAGGGGGCGCGGCTCATGCTTTCAACGCCACCCGCCATGAAAAGGTCACCTTCGCCAACCGTGACCGCGTGTGCTGCCGAGACGACAGCGGAAAGACCGCTGGCGCAGTTACGCTGCAGGACCTGACCAGGAACGGATTCCGGAAGGCCGGCAGAAAGCAACGCGTGGCGCGCGACACAACGAGCATCCTCACCGCCCTGGTTGCCGCAGCCAACGATGACATCGTCAATGTCTTCTGCGTTGAACGGACCTTCGTCCACGACCGACTTGATGACATCGCCAAGCAGATCGTCCGGACGGACGCCGGAAAGTGCCCCGCCGTAGCGGCCGAAGGGCGAGCGTTTGCCGAGATAGAGATAAGCGTCGAGCATTTTCAGTTTCCCTAAGTTTGAACTCAGATTTCCTTGTCGAACAGTGATAGCTCCAGTTCCGCACGCCGACGCAGCCATGGGCTTGGCCGGTAACGCGGGTCGCCGTATATGTGCTGACAGGCCTCTAAAATCCGTAAAACGTTCTTTGGGCCGAGTTTATCACCAAAAGTCAGCGGTCCATTTGGGTAATTCAACCCCAGGACAACCGCCTTGTCGATATCCTCTGGTTCAGCGGTGCCAAATTGGGCGATCTGGCAGCCAATATTGCAGATGGTTGACACGATCCGCTGGCAGATAAATCCGGGACAATCCCGGATGACGGTCGCTTTAACGCCGTCGCCGGTCAACAGGCCATGCGCAGCATCGCGGTAGGCCGGTTCTGTCGCGGGATTGGTCATGATCGTGCGCCGGGTGGCGAGGCCGACCAATGTATCGACACCGAGCGTGCGTGCCGGATCGAGGCCTTGGGCGACAGCCGTCGTCGTAACGTCATCGCCGATGGGTGTCACCAGAATGAGCGCATTGTTGCCGGGAGAATCGCCGGTTTCGAGGTTGCCCCCGATCTTGGAGACAATCTCGGTCAGCACGGCGTGTCCGTCTGCCTCCTCCCTCGATATCCAGACGGGGCGGCCATCGTATTCTGGATACGGGGCTTCTTCTGGGAAATCTTGTTTGCCGCTGGAGTAGTCATAGAAGCCGCGCTTTGTTTTGCGTCCGAGCATGCCGGCTTCCATACGCGCCCGCATCATCACATTAGGACGATACCGCGGTTCTTCGTAGAACTGCCGGTAGATCAATTCTGTCGCGGGGTGTGTGACGTCCAATCCAGTCAGGTCGAGTAACGTAAAGGGACCCATCCGGAAACCGGCACCTTCGGAGAGAATGAGGTCGAGGTCGGGAATATCCGCGACCTGCTCGGAATGGATGTGAGCCGCTTCGATATTGTATCCGCGGCCAACCTGGTTGACGAGAAATCCGGGCGAGTCGTTACACCGCACCGGTTCTCGCGTCATGCGCCGACCGAGTTCCATCAGCGCATCACCGACGCACGGGTCGGTACGCACGCCGTCGATGACTTCGACGAGGCGCATCAGTGGTACCGGATTGAAGAAGTGCATCCCAACAAATCTTTCGGGATTTTTCAATGGTGAGGCAAGCGTCGTGATCGAAAGCGAAGACGTATTGGTCGCGATGATCGCATCCTCAGCCATCAGGCCTTCCAGGTTTTGGTAAATATTATTCTTGATGTCCGGGTTCTCGGTCGCGGCCTCGATGACGATTTGGCAATCGGAAAAGCCTTGTGTCGTCTCGATGACTTGGATACGAGTAATCGCCGTCGCGGCATCAGTCTCGCTCATTTGACCCTTTTCCGCGGCGCGCCCTAGCATCTTGGCAACGAAGTCGACAGCATTTTTCGATTGCTCGGCGTTGACATCGAATAACTTGACGCGTAGGCCGCCCGCGGCCGCCACTTGGACGATACCGCGCCCCATCGCTCCGGCGCCGATTATACCTAGAGTGAAATCGTCGCTGTCGAGATTGATGGCCATTCGATATCCGTTTCGTAATATTTAGATTGTCCTAGGCGCGCGCTTGACGGGTGTGCGTGGGCGTCGCAAGTTCGCGGCCGGTTTAAGCCATAAATGCGGCCGTAAGTAAACTGGACACACCGCATGGCGTTTCAAGCGGTGCGGCGCTTGTAAGCGCAGTTCCGGAGCGTGTTTTGGAAACTGTAGGTTTAGAAAACCCGTGTTCATGACAGGGGACAGATTTAATTCGGTGACTTGGTTTGTACTGCTGGTGTCACTCGGTGTGTTTTTTCGCGTGCCATTACTTGGCGGTCACGAACTGAACATTTCACTTTATGATATCGTCGTGCCGTCGCTTTTTCTGTGGACCTGTGTAAGGCGGGACAAGCTGTGGGTCGGCCTCGGAGATATCCGATGGCCCGCCTTGGTCGTGGCGGCCATCCTGGCCCATCGCTACTTAATCGAGCATCCGATTGACCCGACCGGAAGTATGCGGGAATCGGCAAAGCTGGTGGTCGTCGTGATCGAGGTATGGATGCTGTGCCAAATCTTCCGTGATCGGCATTTTGGAATACCACCAATATGGGCAGTCTCGGCGGGATTCTGCGGCGCACTGATGTTTGCCGTCGCAGAAGTATATCGCGAGGGTTATGGCCCTGGCTCTTATGATGCCTTGCAGACTGTCCACGCCAGTGTGCTTTGCGGCCTTGCGGTAATTCTTTCTATATACCGGTGCTATTGCGAAACGCCCCGGCAGGGCGCGATGATTTTGGTTGCATCGATTCTGCCATTGGCTTTATTTGCCATGGTCGCCAAGATTTACCTCATTGTTGGGTCGGCGGTTTCCGCATATTTGGTCGTGGGCTTCAGGCTTCGACCGAGTAGCAAGATGGTCATCGCCTTGGGTGGACTTGCCGCGATGCTCGGAGCGGCTGCAATCGTTCTCTTCGGCTCCGTATATTTTCGCGATTATCCGCCGTTTAGCTATATGCAGGGTGTTTTGACGTCCCTAGGATTCCGACTGTATCTGTGGGAAGGCGCATGGTCGGCGTTTCTGGATAGGTTCCCAAATGGCCTGGGTGCTGGTCAATACGGTGCGTATATGAATTCCCTGTCGTCGCCGATCTTGTTTACGCACAATACCTTTCTCGGCCTACTCGTGGAATTCGGGGCCCTCGGCGTCCTGCTGGTTTTCGGTCTCCTCTATCTAATCGCGAGGAGTATTCGACATTGGCCATTCCCAATTATGCTGATTGTTCTCGTCTTCTTAATTGTTCCTATGTTGTTCCATGACGTGCTCGGCCTACGCATCTATCACGTCGTGCTCGCCCTCGGATTGACGGCGGCAGGGCGGTGGCGCCAAAAAGCTTCGGGCGTGTCCGGAACAGTAGCGCGGCCCTGAAGTCTATGCCTTGGTCGATCAACGCTAGACCTCTAATACCCCAATTAGTGATAGGCCCGCCGCAGGTGGGAAAAACTTCTCGCCAAACGCTAAGAGTGGCACCAATTTATCGAATCCACCGATCTGTGTGCCTGGCGCCACGTCACGCTGACGCACCCCATTCCACCACCATCCTGGGATGCCGGCGATATTGAATGATCGGCAGTAACGTACCGTGCAGCCTGCGGAATGCGCCGCCAACGTTAATGTATTCTGGTCGTACCGTCGAAAATGTCCTACGGCGGCATCCAGAGAATTAAATAGCCTTGGGATGGCAGGAACTTTCAGAACAATGCGTCCACCGGGTGCAAGTTTTTTTGTGAGCGACGCCAGCATCGCCGCGTCATCTGCGATGTGCTCCAAGACATCCAGCATGACGATCGAATCAAATTTGTGGTGAGGCAGGTCTTTCGTCGCATCGGCTTTCAGCAGTGTGAGGTTCGGCACTCCGGCATGCCGCCGCCGCGCGGTGTCGATAAACTCCTGTGAGATATCTATTGCGGTCAGATGTTCGACTGCCCCAGCAATCAGCGCGCTGAAAGTCCCCGTGCCGCAACCAATCTCGAGCGCGTGTCGGCCGAGGTAGGGCTCGATAGATTCGAAAATCCACCGATTGTAGTTGCTGGCACGGCCTAGGCGGCTAAGCCATTTCGACTGGGAAGTCATGTTCGAGCGTCACTCACGAAGTCCGCATCGTTACTCCATACCACCCGTTCCCAGAGTCCAACCAGTTCGTAATGGTCAGTTATATGGCTCAAAGTCATTAGAGAGCTTTAATTGGATGTCGGAATTCTGTGGGCCTGTTCCATTGCAAAACCGCCAGAAACGCCTCGCCGATTATCAATGAATTGCGTACCCGGTTGGATCCCCCGGGGGAAACAAGGAGGCGGCGCCGACCAGCATTCGTTGCCTCGCGTCGGCCGCGTCACCTTAATCCCATCTCTTTGATCAAACTCCCAATATCTCGCATGCTGTAAGTCCGGCTGATTGATATCGAATGGTATTAACCTCTTCGGTACAACAAATCCGTATCCCGGCAATTTTAAAGAGGTGTCTGCAACTTGCGCGGTGATATTTTTACGAACCGTGTTTGCCGGACCTGTTGCATGAATTACGCAGAGCATTGAGGCCAGTAAGCATGGTAACAGCGCGGTTCGCGATATTCTTTGTATCCTATCGTGAAGCCATGGAGTAGCGTATACGGCGACGGCAACGAGGATTGCTGTGTATCCTCCGGCAAATCGGCCGGAAGGTGCGAGCGCCGTAACATAGAGCAGGCCGGTAAGGGCGAAGAGTAGTGGCCACATTGGCAAACTTTGTTGCTGCCCACCGACATATTTGAAT
>DJKK01000023.1 GCA_002434595.1 Alphaproteobacteria bacterium UBA6544
GCAGAGCCTGTTATCGAGAAATTGAGGTCGTTTGGGCACATCTGGGATTTCAAGTGCGGTGCACATGCGTTCGAATGTGGATTGCGCCGACCCAGAAATGGACAGCCACTTGCCATCCTTCGTGCAGTACGTGTTACGGGGAGCGGTAAAGGAGAGCCGGCTGCCGTTCCGTTCCTGCACGATGCCCAGTTGATCGTAGTCGACAACCTGCGGTCCAAGAAGGGTAAAGAGAGGCTCGTAGATGCCATAATCGACGATTTGGCCCTTGCCGCCATTCCGCTCCCGTGCTTGCAGTGCAACGAGCGTGAGATATGCACCCATCAGGCCGGCCGTATCGTCGGCGAGCCCAAATCCTGGAAGAAGCGGTGGTCGGTCCTTGAAACCGTTGATATATGCAAAACCGGAATATCCTTCAGCCAAGGTTCCAAAGCCAGGCCGGTGAGAATTCGGACCTGTCTGTCCGAAACCCGTAATCCGCACCATGATGAGTGCCGGGTTTATATCGCTAAGGACATCATATCCTATTCCCCATTTCTCGAGCGTTCCCTTTCGGTAATTCTCGACGATAACATCCGCGTCTTTCACGAGACGTTTGACTATTTCCACGCCCATCGGGGTTTTCAGATCGGCAGTCACTGATCGCTTGTTTCGGTTGATGAGCTTATACATCAAGCCGACGCCGTCCTTGTTATTGCCCCAGAACCGGACTTCATCTCCGGTGCCGGGCCGTTCGACCTTGATTACGTCAGCGCCAAAATCCGCAAGGAACATGGAAGAGATTGGTCCAGCCAGAAAGTTCGCCAGATCGATAACTTTTATTCCGGCAAGCGGCAGGCTGGGGTCGTTTGGCTTGGTATACGGCATATTTGTGCTTATCTCCGTCGGGATATCGCATTGTTGTCGTGCATTGAATTGGGGTTTGCCCCCGGATGTCAAATGCTTGAACGGATAAACAGCGGAAGAGGAACAGTTCTCGAATTTCCAGCTTTCTTGCGGCGGTCGTTCCGCGCAGAATCAGGGCCGCATGTTTCGACAAGTCTTAATCCCCGCTGCGCTCTTTGCGTGCTTCGGCAGTTTCGGTGCCGGCGCTGCGGAAAAGTGTGATGGGCCGGAAGCCATTTGTCGATTTGCACCATATGTAATGAAGCTTGAAGGCAATCGGCGCGAAGCGAATTCCGTTTACCTGGGTGCCGGTCTTGCGGCGGCAAATCGGCATGTCGTCGTGGGGCGGACGGATTTGATCGTCAAGACAGGTGATGGCCGGACATTCGGAGCAAAAGTAAAGCTGTCCGGGTATAGCGGTGATTTGGCGCTATTGGCTGTCGAGGGTCTCGATCTCGGGGGCGCGCCTGTTTTGGCCGAGAATGTAACGTCCGGTACAGGACTGTTTGTATTGGCGCACGAACCAAATGTCTTTGGTCCCCGCATTTACCCGCCGGGCGAAGTCCTGTTGCCGCCAGCCGTCGGGTATGCCTTGTCGCGCCTTCAGCACAATGCGCGCGGCGGGGAGGAAAGTGAGGGAGGTGCAATACTGACGCGGGATGGTCGTCTCGCCGGAATTGCAACGGTCGGGCACGGTAATCGCGGAGAAGCTATACCCGCCGCACAGATTCGCGCGCTTCTCGAACTGTCGAAAGGTGGAGCGACGCAAACGATGCCCGACCTCACGGATGCCTATATTCGTTGTATGGACGCGCAGCGCCGGATGCCGATACGCCGCGCACGCCTTGCACGGCGGGCCGTCACATATCTCTCGGAACATTGCACGAGGACAAAAAACGGCCAACTAATCGAATCGGCGGCGCGAATTCTTGGTCGTGCAGGCCATCTTGTGGAAGCGCGCGAACTCTTCAGCGTGGTTTTGGGCATGGATCCTCATGCGCTTGGCGCGCGGCAGGGCCTGGTCGTCGTGCTGTTGCTGGGCGGCGGTCATGAAGCGGCTATCCCGCATCTGAAGTGGCTTTTCGATATTTTGCCAAGAGACTTTGAGATTCTCAGATTGTCGATACAAGCCGGAAAATATGCGGGAGATGTTTCGTTCGCCGAGGCTGCTTATGCGCGATTGCAGCAGCTAAGTCCGGCATTGGCGCTGCCGATGCGCCAATTTCTGGACGGTTCGGAAATAGGCGGGAAGGCCCGCTGAGCGTGCGCGTTGCGGGTCCCAAATCGGGTGCGTAAGGTGCCATACTGCTGATTGAGCGAATTGAGGGGCGATGAAATTTCAGGAACCATTGGTGGAGGGGCGACTAATCCGACGCTACAAGCGGTTTCTGTCCGATATAGACCTGAATGGCGAAACCGTTGTGGCTCACTGCGCCAATCCCGGCGCGATGACCGGCCTGAATGCACCGGGGTCAGAAGTCTGGCTTTCTGCAAATCGAAACCCGAAAGCGAAGCTGGACTGGCGTTGGGAGTTAATTCGCGTCGGCGACCATCTTGTTGGGATCAATACGGCGCATCCGAATGGTATTGTCGCCGAAGCGATCGAAGCTGGACAAATACCAGCACTTGCGGAATACGGCTCTATGCGGCGCGAGGTGAAATACGGTCAAAACAGCCGGATAGATATTCTGCTGGAGGACGAGGACAAACCGCCCTGTTATGTCGAGATCAAAAATGTGCACTTGAAGCGCGATTTGCCCGGACGTGAAGGTGCAGCCGAATTTCCGGATGCCGTGACCAAGCGAGGCGCCAAGCATTTGGTCGAAATGTCCGAAATGGTGCGCCAAGGTGCGCGCGCGGTTATGGTATACCTTGTGCAACGTGGCGACTGCGACCATTTCAAGGTAGCAGAAGATGTCGACCCGGTATATGCCTCGGCGCTAGCTGAGGCGCGCGAATGCGGCGTCGAAGCGATTTGTTACGACTGCAGTGTAGGGGTTGAGGAAATAGCGGTGGCACGCAGCCTGCCGCTTAAACTTGAAGTGAGGGGTGGGCGTGAGTGAGGGTTTCATGAACGATCCGCGAAGCCAGGCGGGCGCAATGCTGTCCCCCGAGTTGGCAGGCGTGCATTTGCACGGGCCCGAAGAATTTGAGGCTATGCGTAAGGCCGGAAATCTTGCGGCAAAGGTTCTGGATTTCATCACACCGCATGTCATCGCTGGTGTTTCGACCTTGGAACTCGACACGCTTTGCCACGCGTATATCGTCGAGCGCGGTGCGATTCCGGCACCATTGAACTATCGGGGCTTTCCCAAATCGATTTGCACCTCGGTAAATCACGTGGTGTGCCATGGGATTCCAGACGAGAAGAAACGGCTCTTGAACGGCGATATCATCAATATCGACATTACCGTTATCCTTGATGGTTGGCATGGCGACACCAGCCGGATGTTTCTTGTAGGTGACAAAGTTGGCGTTCGCGCGCGAAACCTGGTGCAGGTGACTTACGATTCGATGATGCGCGGGATCGAGATCGTTCGTCCGGGCGTGACGCTTGGCGATATCGGACACGCCATCCAATCTTATGCCGAAGAACGGCGGTTTTCCGTGGTGCGCGACTTTTGTGGTCACGGTCTCGGCCGGAATTTTCATTCGCCCCCAAGCGTCATGCATTTTGGAGAGCCGGGCGCCGGGCCCCGCCTCGTGGAAGGTATGTTCTTCACCATCGAGCCGATGATCAATGCGGGTAAGTATCACACAAAAATTTTGCAGGACGGTTGGACCGCGGTAACGAAAGACCGTTCGCTGTCGGCGCAATTCGAGCACAGTATCGGCGTAACGGCCGACGGTTTCGAATTATTCACGCTATCCCCAAATGGCTGGACCTGCCCGCCCTACGATTAACCGATTCGGCATTTTCTGCGGTATGAAGGCGCGCTTGGCTCGACTTGCTACGAGATCTTTAGGTTTGGAGTAACCATATGCCGCTATTTCCGCCGTCACAGGAAATTGAGACCGAAATTGCGCTTGAACTGCCGGTTGCGCTGCGAAAGCCGTACGCATTGTCCAACTGGAGTCGCAACAATCAGTTCTGACATTAACCGGACAACTTCCCGG
>DJKK01000324.1 GCA_002434595.1 Alphaproteobacteria bacterium UBA6544
GCACAAGCTGAAGTTCAAATCCCCGATCCGTGAGGTGGATCATTCCCAACAAAAAAGCCGCCGCAGCAAAGGCTGGGCGACCCCGGCGCTTTAGCTGCATTTGTAACGCGCCCGCAATCTGAGCTTCAAATCGGCGCAAGTCTTAGCGTAGCTTAGCTCATTGAATAAGGGAAACTGTTTCTGCCAAAACAGAAGCTATCGAGGGTCAATTGGCAAGCACCGGTTGCGCCCCAATAGTCGCGGGATCGTCAATCGCGGACGCGATGTAGTCGGCAACGGCGGCGCGGGAGATTATGCCATTTCGCCACTCTAAGGGCTGTGTTCTGACCCGGTACGGCCGCTTCAGACGCTGGTTCGTCAAGACACCAGGCCGGACGATGGTCCAGTCTAAGGTTGAATTTTTGATCAGCGCTTCTTGCGCAGACTTGTCGCGGTACGCCTGCCCGAAAAAGATGTTGAAGGGCACCTTTTGAACGCAACTAATCGCATCCTTGCTATCCCCGGCGCCAAAGCCGGTGACGGCGATCAAACGATTGATGTTCATGTCTTCCATGACGGGAACGAGAGTCCGGGTCGCCGATGAGAACAAATCGATTGGCCCAGTAAAAAGTTTCAGGCTGACCGGCACGCCAAGTGCCTGCACCACTACGTCGGCATCTTTCAAGGCCGCACGGGTATCGTCCGCGTTTTTCGCGTCCCCCGAGACTCTGGTCAGTTTGGGATGATCCAATTGAAGGCTGTTTGCGCCGCGCGAGAATGCGATGACGTGATGGCCTCTTTCAAGAAGCGCCTTGACGGTTTCGAGGCCGATTCCGCGTGATCCGCCCATGACGACGACCCGGCTCATGACATTTCCTCCTGGGCAGCGGGCTTCAAAAACTCAACGGTGTTCCCGAACGGGTCTTGGACGTAAACGCTGGCGGTGCCGTCCCGGTGTGGCGTGAGTTCCCCGTATCGTTCCGCATTCGGCGACCCGAACGCCACATGCGGCGGGTGTTGCGAAGGCAGAACGAGGGCGATAGAGGTATTCTCGATATCGAGGAGCGCCCAGGTCTTGTCCTGATAGGCGACCGACGCGTTTAACATCTCGGTGTACCAATGAACAGCCGGCGCGATATCCGTCACGCAGAGAGCAACATGATGTAATTTCATTTCGACCAACCTTTCTCGGATTTAATACGACGAACATCGCCATATCGATTACCCGACCCCGGTGGTTAGCGTCACAACTCTGAAATATTTTTGGCGCCACGCCCGTATGAAACGGCACACCACCATCTCCATAACATTTGGTCCTCCGGGGTTTAGCAGCCCGACACCACACGTCTCAATCTGGATGTCAGACCTCCGTCAGTGGCCTGTCCCGTAAGCCCACTCTGGCAGGAATGTCACCAGTTCCGAAAAAAAGGGTATGACCGCCACGTATATGCGATCGATTCCGAAATTCGTCAATCTGGATGCGACAAATAGATTGGCGCCGACCGGCGGTGTCAGGAAGCCGACTCCGCAGGCGATCACCATCGGAATGCCGAAGACAAACGGGCCAATTCCGCGGTCACGGGCGACTTAGGCGTCGGAGGATAGCGTCTCGCGGCCGGCGATTTCCTGACCGGCTAGGAAGTGCGAAACCGCCTCGATGGCGGTAAATTCGCCATCAAGAGGAACGCGGACTACGAATTTCCGGTCGCGATGACCCTAATACCGGATGGCTCGATGGACGGCGTCTCCGGAAACGGCTATTACGACGTTGGCCCTTGGTGGCTCCGCGGCGACACGCTCTGCCACGAATGGGAAGGCTGATTCGATGGTGTCCGCAAGTGCCACGGCGTGGTGGCCGACGGCGCCGCACTTAGTTCTCGTCAAGCCGACGGCGAAAGTTTTCAAGTATGCCAAACGCCACCTGAAATAACCGCTAGCACGATCACCGTTTGATTCCCCGGCCCGTTCGCGCCACTTTAATGCCAAGCAAACGCGCGACGCGTCGGGTGTCGCGCGCAGGATTTTTTCTCGGAGACAGTCATGGCACTCGCAACTCTAGTCTATCAAAACGAAGTCAGCGACGCAGAATGGGAAACCCGCTGCGACTTGGCGGCGCTATATCGCATCTTCCATAACATGCGGATGACAGATCTGGTCTACACCCACCTCTCCGCCCGCGTGCCGGACGAGCCGAACTGCTTCCTGATGAACCAGTACGGCGAGATGTTCGATGAAGTCACGGCGTCGAGCCTCGTGAAGATGAACCTCGACGGCGAGATGGTTGGCCGGCAAAGCGCGTTCAACTCCGCGGGCTTCACCATCCACAGCGCCTGCTATTTGGCGCGTGAGGACGTGGGTGCGGTTATCCACCTCCATACCAAGGCGAGCATCGCCGTTGCCTCAGTCAAGGGCGGCCTGATCCCGATGAGCCAGCATTCGCTCTATGTCATCGATGATCTCTCCTACCACGATTACGAGGGGCCGGCGACCAACCTCGATGAGCGCGAGAGCCTCGGCCGAAACCTCGCCGACAAAAACAACATGCTGTTGGTCAACCACGGCTCGCTCTCCGTCGGCAGGACGATTCCACATGCGTTCCGCAATTCCTACTATCTGGAGAAATCCTGCGACATCCAGGTCGCGGCACAGTCGCTCGGCGATGAGATCATCCTGATGGAGAAAGACATTATCGAGGACAAGGAAGGCCGCCGCCGCGCCTTCCGCGAGTCGGAAGATGTCGGCCAGATGGAATGGGATGCGCTGATCCGCCAGCTGGACCGTAACGGCTCCGATCACCGCCGATGAGTGGCGGACCAGCCGCCGAATTCATCGACCCAGAAACTTTACGCGCGTGGATGGCGGCGGGAGAAGCCATGATCGTCGACGTGCGCGAGGCCCACGAATATCAGGTGGCACATATCGAGGGATCGACCCTGATCCCGCTCTCGGCCTTCGACCCGGCGTCGATCCCGCCCCATGAGGGCAAGAATCTGGTCATCCACTGCGCCAGCGGCGTGCGCTGCGGCATGGCGTCCGAGCAATTGTTGGCCTCCGGATATAGAGGCCGGATTAACCGCCTAGCCGGCGGCATCGAAGCTTGGTACCACGCCGGCGGCTCCATCGTGCAGGGATAAGCCGCCCAAACCAAGAATTTTTATCTGTCAACGAACGAGAAAAACGACCAAATATCTTATCACAATCAAGGCATTTCATCTAATATGATGACGCCGCGGAAAATGATCCTGTTATTTTTTACCCAAGTGCAGGGCTAACCAAATCGAGCGCCGAAAGCCACGAATTGTCCTAAAAACTCAAAGCTGTTTGAAGACGCTCGACAGCAATGTCTGCCGCGTTTTTTCTTTAGTTTTCTATGCGCTGCTGCTTGCCGTCCCTGCAGTGAAACACGTCGATGCCGTCGAACGTGACCGGCTCACCCTTCAAGGTCATGCTGGCGGTCCAGGTCGTCACGAGGCTACCCATGGCTTCATTCGCGAACTCCAGCTTGTGATCGAAGCGTATCTCCCCCCAGACATGGGTAAACTGCGGAATCAGAACCTCCCAGATCTTATCGTGTCCTTGGCGGCCTGGCGGTTGAATTGATCGTATGCGCCGTCTTCCGCAAACAGTGACGCCGCGAGATCGACATCAACCTTCGCAAGGCATGGTGGACACGTTCAACCAATTCCAAGAGTTTATCATTTGTCATTTCTGCACGCACCGGTTCCCAACTTCGATTTGTCGCCGTCCGGCGGATCATCCCTCACCCAGCACATCCGGGCGTACCGCACGGTGGAAGCCCTCATAGGGAGGCACCTTGCTCTCGCCCGCCGGCAGCGGGATATTGACGCAGGTGTTCGGCACGCCGCCGTCAACACGGATACAGGTACCGGTGATAAAGCCCGCCGCCGGCGACAAGAGGAAGGCGACCGCCGCCGAAAGTTCCGCCTCCGTGCCGATGCGTTTCAAGGGTACGAAGCCCGGCATTTCGCGGAAGCGTTTGCGGGTTTCCGGCTCAACATAAGTGTCGAAGCCCGACGACATGATCCAGCCGGGCGCTACCGCGTTGACACGCACGCCGTCCGGCCCCCATTCGACGGCGGCGGTTTCGGTGAGGCTCATCATGCCGGCGCGCGCCGCCCCTGAATGCCCCATCTCAACCATCGAGCGCCACATGTCGGCAATAATATTTACGATCGTGCCGCCATTCGCCTTCATCGACTGGCGGTAAATCTCGCGCGCCATAAAAAACCCGCCCGTCAGATTGGTGGCTAAGACCGCATTCCAGCCATTAGCGCTGATGTCCTCGAGCCGTGCCGGGAACTGGCCGCCCGCATTGTTTACTAGGCCATGAATTCGGCCATGGCGCGCAAGAATTTCGCTGACGCTCGCCTTCACCGCATCCTCGTCGCGGATGTCGAAAGCAAGTGTGTCAGCCGCGCCGCCATCCGCCGAGATCTCCGCTGCGACGTCCGCAAGCTTCCCTTTCTGCCGTCCCGTGATCACAACCCCCGCACCGAGCGAGGCCAGTTCGTGGGCGATGCAACGCCCGATACCGCTGCCCCCACCTGTCACGACAATGACTTGGCCCGCGAACAGATCGTCCTTAAAAACCGATTGGTAGTGCATCATTCCCTCTTCTTCTCGCGTGCACCGCAACAAACAACTGCGCATTCAACGTCTTATCCGCCCGAATCCCTTGCGTCGCACGCGGACGAAGCGCATAGTGCGCCGCAATCGCAACCTATTCCAAACGCGGCCCGAAATCGAGAGTTCGAAGCCGTGCACCATCGTCAGGCGCGGCGGCGGTAATGAGGGTGGGACGTGCATATATATCTGCCTATCGCCGAACTCTCGGTGAATGTACTCCTGGTGCTGGGCCTTGGCGCCGGCGTTGGCATGCTCTCCGGCATCTTCGGGGTCGGCGGCGGTTTTCTCATGACTCCGCTCCTGATCTTCCTCGGCATCTCTCCGCCGGTCGCGGTCGGCACAGAAGCCAACCAGATTCTCGCCTCCTCAGTCTCCGGCGTTATCGCCCATTGGCGACGCGATAATGTCGACTTCAAGATGGGGTCGGTTCTGCTGGTCGGCGGCCTCATCGGTTCAACATTCGGTGTCTGGCTGTTCAAGGAA
>DJKK01000073.1:0-4941 GCA_002434595.1 Alphaproteobacteria bacterium UBA6544
ATGGATAGCTGGGTGCTGCGTATGTGGATCGAGGACGAGACAAAAGAGGAGCGCATTATGCGCGGCCTTGACCTGCTGCATTGGGATGGCGACCAACTGGTTCGAAAGATCACGTACAAGCAAGACTGACGGATGGGTGCGTTGTTAGAGATACAATGACAAGCCTGACGCGGCGGTCTCTTTTAACAGCGTTTTTCGGGACGGCTTTGATGCCGGGTTGCGCCACATTCGAAACGCACGAGTTGGTGACCCGGCGCCACGAAGTGTCTAAACCGTTGACGAAGATCGCGATGGGGCCTTCCCTGCGGGAAAACCGAAAACAGCCGGTTGGGAAGACGATCCGCGCAGTCAGGCCGACCTCTTTGTTCACCTTGGCGATAACATCTATGCCGATACATATTTGGCGGCGCAGATGCCCTCAAACTATTCCCGTCTACGGTGGAACACCGATTACAAGGCTCCCCGCCGCGAGGTACCGGTTGTCGCTATCTGGGGTTGACCATGACTATGGCTGGAACAATTCTGGCGCCGAGTATTAGATGAAATCCACTTCGCGGGAGATATTCTGTGATTTTTTTGTGTGCCGCTGAATTCGCCGCGCCGCAAGCAGGATGACGGCATTCACACATCTTATATCTCCGGTCCACTCGGACAGCGAACACAGATCATTCTACTGGACGGCCGCTATGAACGGGCGCGTGCTTGCATGTTGGGGAACAGCCAGTGGCATCGGCTGGAAGCGGAGCTGCAGAAGCCTGCCGAAGTACGATTGATTGTCAGCTGTTCGTGTGTTGTGGCTGAAGGCGTGGGCCGAGAAGAAGCCGGGGAGAATATTCCTGAGGAGCGACATCGTCTCGTTGCTTTGATCGACCGCACTCGAGCCGAGGGTGTAATGTTCTTATCCGGTGATCCGCACTATTCGGACTAGGCTGCGGTCGACGATGATATCGTTCGCTATCCAAAATGAGCATGACCTCGAGCGCGCTCAATCATTTGAGTCGTTCAAACCGTTTAAATACCCGACAACGGGTAGGCCCCCACGTGAATCCCAACTTTGGCTACATTCAAGTGGACTGGTCTGGCTCAGAGATGGCAATCCACCTTATGACACGGAGCGCTGCCGGCAGGAGGGTTCTTAGTCATGCGATACCGCTGCGGAGCCTTTTGTGAAGATTGGTGTCTTAGCGGGTTGCGGGGTGTTTCTAGCTCGCGGCCTCGAAACTGCGGCCCAGGCCGTTGAACAGGTCCAGCATGCGCTCCCGCCAATCGTAAATTGGATCGCCAGCTTTCACGATTTCTGCCGGCGACATGATGCGGCACCACTGGAACGCACTGAAGATCAGGTAGTCCGCAAAGGCGGGCGCATCGCCCGCGATCCATTCTTCGGATTTCAAGATAGTGCGGAGCGGCGTAAGCGCCCCGTCGCAACGTGCAAGCGCATCGGATTGCGTTTCCCGCATCGCTTCGATGGTCATACCGAAACGTTTCTCGCGTGATTCTCGAAAGTACGCGTGGTCCATCGGGTCGATGCGGTCGTAGATATCCGGAAGGACGCACATGATAAGGGCGGGATTCAAAGTCGAATTCGTCCATGCATTGATGAAGCCGGTAACCGCGCGGCCCGCGTCGCCGCAGAACAGCGACGGTGCTTCTGGATAAGTATTCTCCAGATAGTCCGCAATGTCCCAAGATTCGTTCATGGCGGTCTCACCGTCGACCAGAACTGGAACCGTCTTGCTGTCGGCGAAGGCGATCTTGTCTTTTTGCGTGAAGCACATGGGCTCGAACTCGGCATCTAAGCCCTTGTGGGCGAGCGCCAGTCGGATGCGCCAACAAAACGGACTGAAGCGCCGGTCTTCCGCCCCGCAGAGCTCATATACCTTAATCGTCATCTGGCGTCGCTCCCGGTTCTTTAGTGTTACGGTCGTCATAGCTGTAGGCTCGGGTTCTGTCAAAATTACATCGTCAGTTCGGTCTATGGAGATCATCGGCGCCAAGGGCCTCGAATTTCGGAGCGCGGATCATACACCTCGACGGGGGTTGGCCAAAGGCGATTCCGAAATGTTGGTGAAACCAGGAATGAGGGCGGAGTGCCGATTTCCAGAAAGGGTGCCCCGCCCCTAGACCATTGATTCAACGCTATTATCATATCCATAGGAATTCCCATGTTTGACGGGCAACAATGAAATCTGTGTGGAGAGACGGGCCATGACGGCGAGCGAGATTACCAGTATTAGTGGATATCACGCCCATATCTACTACGAGCCAGAAACGAAAGAGACTGCGGCTGCAGTGCGCGATGCGCTCGATACGCGCTTTAGAGGTGCTATCCGTCTGGGGCGCTGGCACGATCAGAATATAGGCCCGCACACCCGTTCCATGTACCAGGTCGCTTTCCATCGAATGATCTTTCCCGAGATTGTGCCCTGGCTCGCGCTTAATCGCGGAGGCCTCACAATTTTAATTCATCCTCAAAGCGGTGATGGTCTTGCTGATCACACGGCCCACGCAATGTGGATGGGCGAGGTGCTGAAGATAAATCGGAATGTCTTTGATAAGGACTGAGCATCAGCACTATTACATCAGTTTTTAGAGCCGAAGCATAACTGTGGTGTAAGGCTGCGCTTGCACTAGGTGGCCTCGTGTTTTTCTCACGACACCCTTCCGTCGTTATTGGTGTCCTTGCCAAGTAGAATTTCTTGGTACATGCGCCGGACCAACCGAATCACACGCGCTGCATTCTTCGCCGTCTTCAGCCGTGTCACTTTGCCGAGCAGGTCGGCAACCCGGTCGCTGCGCTTTATCACGTTGCCGACCGAAGTCACGACCCACCGTGCATAGGAACGGACTTTCTCAGAAGCATCCGGACTTTATTCCCGCCGCGGTAATACAGGTGACGATTCTTTAGGCCGCGTTTCTCACACCGAAATTACGGCTTGGTCCTTCCTTGATCCGACCAAGATCGATCGCGTGCCACGCGGCCTTCGCCTGCGCGTTCCTGTGTTCTAGGTCGTCCGGTTTGCGCAACGCGATTGACGCTTGAACCAGTGACGTGTGGACTTCTGCCTCAGCCATCGGAGGGTATCTTTTACTATTCGGTGTCATGACCTATGCATGATACCGATTCTGCGCCGCGTCGGCATCGCGGATGGCGCCGGTGAGTAACGCCGTCGTTCCGATAGGGGCGAATATCAAATAATTACGCACTCCTATAAATTGCCTCGACCGGGTTTCGTTTGGCAACAAGGCATCAACGCTTTGCTGCGCTGCACAATAATCGCGTTGACCTGCCGTGCATGCACTCATAATGTTCCGCTCCCCGCAATACGGGAACAATTTTCCGGCAGGCAAATGTAACGAGTGCGACCATGTCACAGCCCAGAACGCGACCCAAGCGCCCCGAATTTTCATCTGGTCCCTGCGCCAAACGGCCCGGTTGGAGTCTGGACGTCCTAAACGATGCCTTGCTCGGCCAGTCTCATCGTTCGACCAACGGTAAGGCGAAGCTGAAAGCCGTGATCGACGAGAGCCATGCGCTGCTTGGTCTACCGTCTGATTACGTGCTTGCCGTCGTCCCCGCCTCTGATACCGGCGCTTTAGAGATGGCGCTTTGGTCATTGCTTGGTGCCCGCGGGGTCGATGTATTGGCATGGGAAAACTTCGGAAGGACATGGGCGGTTGACGCAGAGAAGCATCTCAAGCTCGAAGACCTGCGCCTCTTCGAGGCCCCATATGGTGAGCTGCCGGACCTGTCTTTAGCAGATTGCGACCGCGATGTCGTATTCACCTGGAACGGAACGACGAGCGGCGTACGGGTGCCCAATGGTGACTGGATTTCGGCAAATCGTGCCGGCTTGACGATCTGCGATGCTACTTCGGCAGTGTTTTGTATGGACCTTTCATGGGAAAAATTGGATGTGGTCACGTGGTCGTGGCAGAAGGCACTTGGCGGAGAAGCAGCGCATGGGATGATTGCGCTGTCGCCACGCGCCATAGCGCGTCTCCAATCCTACACACCGGCCTGGCCGCTGCCGAAGCTCTTCCGTTTGACCAAGGGCGGTAAGCTCAATGAAGGAATCTTTCGTGGCGAGACGATAAATACGCCCTCCATGCTCTGCGTTGAGGATGCTCTCGATGGACTGGCGTGGGCGCGGTCAATCGGCGGAGCATCGGCATTGCGAGCGCGTTGTGAGCGCAGCCTCGAGATGGTCGCCGACTGGGTGGAACGGACAGCTTGGGTCGATTTTCTAGCGCGTGAACCAGCGACACGGTCCTGTACCTCGATCTGCTTGGAGATCACAAAAGCGTCAGGCTTGTCGGAAGACGCTCGTGCGGGTGCGCCGGCGAGATTGTCGGATCTGTTGGCGGCGGAGGGAATTGCGTTCGATATCAAGGGTCATCGTGAAGCGCCGCCGCACCTTCGTATTTGGGGTGGACCGACGGTCGATCCGGAAGATGTGGAGGCCCTTCTGCCTTGGCTCGATTGGGCGTTCGACGAGATCTCGCGCGCGGCTGCGGCCTAACTTCGACTTTTTCAGTAGGCAAGGCATGCCAAAAGTTTTAATTTCCGACAAGCTGAGCACAAAGGCGGCTGATATATTCCGAGAGCGCGGGCTTGATGTCGATTTTCGCCCCGGTATCAAGGACGATGAGCTCATTTCCGCGATTAAAGATGCGGATGGACTTGCAATCCGTTCGGCGACGACAGTGACCGCGGAGCTAATGGACGCGGCAGAGAGCTTGAAGGTTGTCGGTCGCGCCGGAATTGGTGTCGACAATGTCGATGTGGATGCGGCGACGCAGCGGGGCGTTGTCGTCATGAACACGCCGTTTGGTAATTCCGTTACGACCGCGGAGCATGCCGTCGCGATGATGATGTCGCTTGCTCGTCAGCTGCCGGCGGCCAACGCGTCGACCCATGCCGGCAAATGGGAAAAGTCC
>DJKK01000073.1:5251-5593 GCA_002434595.1 Alphaproteobacteria bacterium UBA6544
CATGCCGGCAAATGGGAAAAGTCCGCCTTCATGGGTATGGAGCTGGCCAGCAAGACACTCGGCCTGATCGGTTGCGGCAATATTGGTTCCATCGTTGTCGATCGCGCGCAGGGATTGAAAATGCGCGTCGTTGTCTACGATCCGTTTCTATCGCCGGAAAAGGCGACGGATCTCGGTGTTGAAAAGGTCGACTTTGATGATCTACTGCGCCGCGCGGATGTTGTGACTATCCACGCACCGTTGACGGACGGCACGCGCGATTTGTTGGACGCGACGGCCTTTGCAAAAATGAAGGACGGCGTGCGAATTATCAATTGCGCCCGCGGTGGCATCCTCGTCGAG
>DJKK01000069.1 GCA_002434595.1 Alphaproteobacteria bacterium UBA6544
TACGCAAGACGCGGATATGCGCATCGAACCGTCGAGTTGGGGCGTGCGTTTCGGGTGCGGATACCCAATCGCCCCGATGCACATTGGCGCGGCTCAAGCCTTGAGCGGTAATGTTGAGAGCGCAGCGCTGTCCGGCGCCGCCGCTCTCCGCCTCGTCATTCTGGGCATGGATACCACGCACCCGTACGTCTCGCCCGAGCGGTGTCAGTATCAACCGGTCGCCGACTTTCACACTGCCGGCGAAAACGGTGCCCGTCACTACTAGGCCGGCACCTGACAGTGTAAAACAGCGATCGACTGCGAGCCGGAAGTTTCCGGTGCCGCGGCGGTCCGGTATCTCGGCCGCAACATCCGCGAGGTGCGCGCGCAGCGCCGGGACGCCATCTCCCGTAATCCCGGATACAGGGAAGATTTCTGCGCCTTCAAAGGTCGTGCCGTCCAACAGGATTTCGATCAGCTCCTTCGCTTCTTCAATCCGTTCCGGCTCGACCCGGTCGATCTTGGTGAGGGCAATACAGCCCATGTTTATACCCAGCAGATCGAGAATGGCGAGATGTTCTTCGGTTTGCGGCATCGGGCCATCATCAGCGGCGACGATGAGGACCGCATAGTCAACGTTGCTGACACCCGCGAGCATATTGCGTACGAAGCGTTCGTGTCCGGGCACATCGATAAATCCGCTTACGGCTCCATTGCCGAGGTCGGCATAAGCGAACCCGAGATCGATTGACATGCCTCGCGCGCGTTCCTCGGGCAGGCGGTCAGTTTCGACACCGGTCAACGCTTTAACCAGAACCGTCTTGCCGTGATCGATATGCCCCGCCGTCGCGATGATCATCCTGATAACTCTCTGAATTGGCGGATGAATGCTGCCACATCGTCGAGGCACCGGAGGTCGAGGAGCAGCCGATCGTCCTCGATACGGCCGATCACCGGCATGGCTAGGCGGCGCATGTCCGTTGCGAGCCGTTTCAACGCCCCGCCCACACTCTTTCGCCCGGATAGAACTGGAATGAGTGCCAGCGCTGCGCTCGGCAGGGAATCGACAGGCAGAGCGCCGCTCCCAATCTGGCTCTTGCAATCAACGACGTCGATATCGACGCGTCCGGCGAGTATCGGTCGAAGCGCATTGGCGACACTTTGCGCTTGCGTGCGAATATCGTCCTGCGTGCGCGACAAAAGTCGGATGGAAGGCACTTCCTCCGCCAGCCTTTCCGGGTTCTCGTAGAACGTCAGCACGGTATCTAGTGCCGCCAGGGTCATCTTGTCGCAACGGATCGCGCGTTTCAGGGGATTGCGTTTGAGCCGTTGGATGAGTTCCGCCTTGCCGACGATCAACCCTGCCTGCGGGCCGCCAAGCAGTTTGTCGCCGCTGAAGGTGACTAGATCTGCTCCATCCGCCAGGGTCTCCATGGGCGTTCGTTCGTGTGGCAGGCCAAATGCCGTCATGTCCGTAAGAGCGCCACTTCCAAGGTCGACGGCCATCGGCAGTTCGTGCTTATGCGCCAGTGCGGCCAGATCGCCCTCGGGAACCTCTGCGGTGAAACCCTGAATCTCGTAATTACTGGTATGGACTTTCATCAGCAGTCCGGTGCGCGGCCCTACCGCAGCCTGATAGTCCTTCAGGTGGGTGCGGTTCGTTGTCCCCACTTCCACCAGTTTGGCACCGGAGCGCGCCATGATATCCGGTATGCGAAAAGCGCCGCCAATTTCGACCAGCTCGCCACGGGAGACGGGAACCTCCTTGCGGTTGGCGAGCGAGTTCAGCAGAAGCATCACCGCCGCGGCATTGTTGTTCACGATCGTCGCCGCCTCGCCACCGGTAAGGCGACAGAGGCGGTCTTCGACGATGGCGTCGCGATCACCCCGTCGGCCGGTCTTGAGATCGAACTCGAGGTTTGACGCGCCGCGTGCCGTTCGGGCAATGGCTTCCAGCGCCGCTTCCGGCAATGGAGCCCGACCGAGATTGGTATGAAGTACGGTACCCGTCAAGTTGAAGACCGGGCGAAGGCCGGGCGCCATCTGTGCTTCCAGAATGGCTTCCATGGCGTCGGCAATGGCGTCGGTGTCGTTCGGTGTCTCTGGCGCATCTGTGAGTTGTTGGCGCAGGGTAGCAAGGACGCTGCGCGTGACGTCCGTGGTCGCCGGGCGGCCGTAATGCTCGATCAGTGCGGTTACTCGCGGTGTACGCAGCACGGCATCTACAGAGGGCAGGCGCGCGCGTACGCTTTCGTGGGATGATATCATAGGTCGCATTCCAGAGGGCTCCTTAAAAGCTATGGCTAGTCAAACGGAGCGTCAACGGCGAAGACAGTCGGTCTTGAAGACATCAGGAAACTAGACATAAAACTGGTAATTTGGCGGTGTGCGTTACCTCCGCAATTTCAAAAGTGGCTGGAAGGTCTCGATCCTTCACAGCTTCCAAACCTGCGCATTCTTGTCTATCTAACCGACCTTCAACGCGCCATTATTTCGTGCTTCGACGACGGTGGCATGGCCAGCGGAGAGATGCGCGATTTTTAATTGGTCTGCGGACTTCTTGGGCAATCCTCATGACGCATTAAACTGTGGATTGGGTGTTGATGTACTTTTATAAAGCAGATTTGAAGTTTTCTGCGTACCTTTGGTTTAAGCAATTCGACAATGATGCACAGTACGACTACGTCGATTTGTCCATTGGCGTTTACAGGCCTTTCAAGGGAATCGACATCAGTCTGACTTACTATGACATGGATGTCGGCGACGGCGGCTTATGTTGTGATAGCCACAACAACCGTGCCGACCGCTTAGACGTTGCGGTATCAGGGGCCTTCTGATTGGAATGGAAGCGTCCTAGCGCTCAACAATTCTATGCGGTGAAGCGTGAACGCCGTAAGTCTTGAGCGATGTCGTGCCGGTAACCTCGAAACCGTGCGGTGTGTTCGGGGGAAGTACTAGCGTTGTACCTGGACCGATGGGGATATCGTTGCCCTGTCCTTCTATCCAGGCTACGCCCGTGCCTTCGATTATACTGACCACTTCCATATAGGGGTGGGCGTGCGTGCCGGTTGAATACCCGGGCGGCGAGACCTGAACCCCGACACGGACAGGTGTCGACCCTTCGTCATCACCGACGATGGTTTGGTAGGTGGCCCCATTCGGGAAGGTCTGTTTTTCCACGTTGTCGAGTTTGACGATGGGCATCTTGCAAAATCCCCTTATCGGCGTTTGGCCTGCACGAAGAGCGCAAGGATGCTTTCTTTCTCGAGCAACTTGCAAGCCTCTAGCCTGTGTAGGCCTTCAACAAGCACGTAACGCTCTCCGTCCACTCGGACTTGGATCGGGGTTAACTGACCCTCGTCGATCATGCTTTCGGCAATTTCTTCTGCCTTTGCGGTGTCGAGTGTCTTGCGGCGAGCGGCCGGCACATAGACATCCGCGGCTCTCACCGTGTGGCTTTGCATCAAATGAGGGTCGCTCATGACATTTCCTTTCGGTTTGGACGACCTCGTCGTCGCGTGAAGTCGTCTCGCCGTAACGTTTCAGCGCCGGCGGCTTGAGCCCTTCATAGGCTTCATCGATCCGCTCGTTGACGATCCGGTTCTGTTGCTCGAACAGGCTGTTGCCCTCGAGGTCGCTCTCGATCAGGAATGGGCCGAAATTTTCAACAGTGAGGATCCACATCTCCTGGGCGATGCCGAGCTCGTCCAGCCAATGGACGTCGACATGCTTTATGCCGCGACCAATCAGTGCGCCGGTGCCATAGCCGACAGTGGTCGGCCCCCATTAGGTGATCCAGTTTGAATGTAAGTGCATGACGGGCAACCAGGTCTTCAATAAGATTGGATTTGAGTGCGGGGTTTGGAGCCATAATTCGCCGAAAGGTTTAATGATCTGATGATATAAAAAATCACATAAACCTGCAGATAATATTTGTTAGGCGAAATTATGCCAATCCAAAAAAGAAAATGGTTCAATGGACCTCAATTAAGTTACGTCGGATGATCAAAACAAATTGCGCTAAATATCGTCATGCGTAAAATGAAATTTGTTTAAAATTGGCGTTAATAAATATGTAAGAAATTAATCAGTAATGGTTTACGGACAATGCTTTTTGTCGCAATTAGGCCGTCTTATTAAGAGGATGGCATCGCTAGAACGCAAAACAAGATGTGTAAAAGGAGTTATTAAATGGTTGCAGTAAAAACTAATAATTACGAAACAATTATTGCTAAGCCGTTTGCTCCTAACCTGGGTGCTGAAATCTTTGAAGTTGATCTCAGTGAGCCAATTTCAGATGAACAGTTTGAAGAGATACATCATGCCTTTTTACAATATCAAGTTTTATTTTTTAAGAATCAGAAAATAATCCCACCCGAAATACATGTTGAATTCGGCAAAAAATTTGGCGAACTGCACTCACATCCAGCTGCGCCTACGATGGAGGGGCATCCGGAAATATTTGAAATTCATGCAACAAAAGACTCTAAAATAGCTAACGGTGAGCACTGGCATTCAGATGTTTCATGTGATGAGAAGCCTCCGCTAGGCACAATGCTGCAAATTCATATTCTTCCAAAGTGTGGGGGAGATACGATGTTCAACAACATGTACTCAGCATATGAGGCCTTATCGCAACCGATTAAGAATATGATTGGTGATCTTACAGCGTTGCACAGCTCAGAACATTTTTATAAGGGGAGATATGCGGATAGAGGACAAAAAGATACTGACATAGACTGTCCAGAAGCTGTTCATCCAATCGTGAGAACTCATCCGGACACTGGGAAAAAGGGTCTGTTCGTTAATCGGACTTTCACAACTCGTATAAACGAACTATCGGAAGAAGAGAGCAATGTTCTCTTAGAGTTGCTATTTCAGCAAGGTGAGCATATCAACCACCAAATAAGGTTTCGATGGGCAAGAAATGACATGGCATTTTGGGACAATCGTTGTTGTATGCATAGGGCAGTTTGGGATTACTGGCCAGAGGAACGTAAAGGACGAAGAGTAACGATCAAAGGCGATAGGCCAGTCTAGTTTGCATTTCGCTCAGCCGAATTTTTCCGTAGGCAGTTAACATAGCTTTTTAAAATATTTGGGGTGCTTGCCCTGAATAATTGTAAATTTAAGCAAATAATATTGGCTATGAATATTTATATTAATTTAAATAAATATAAAAATAATGATACACAGCAAACAAGAATTATTACATAAAATTGATAAATGATTATATTATATTTGCTTTGTATCTTTTTTGAATAAGAAAGTAAATATTTTGCACCAACAGTAAACGAGGTTCGCCTACACAATGAGTAAGAGGAACGCTTCGTTAGCTTATCTTCACCCAAAAACCAAAGAAGGCGCGAACAGACCTCATATGCACATTTTGGAAGGGCGACGCGAACAAGACGTGACCCCATACCTCGAAAATGTGTCAAGTCTATTCTAAGCGAATAATCAGAAACAACGCTTTGAAAATCTTGAGAGCGAAAACGTTCAGACAAATCTTCGCGATTGGCGTGGCATGTTCCTCTACATCTCTAATGAATGGAACGCCCGCCAAGCAGAATGGAGATTTATGCGACCTCATTGCGAGTGCGATAAGTGTGTAACTGCCACTTAGTTTCGTAGAGGTAAATAAATGGCCAGGACTTTCCTAGGCCATTCCTTTGGTCGGCCCCCATTAGGTGGTCCAGTTTGAATGTTAGTGGATGACGGGCCTTTGATCCATCGGGACGATGGTTTCCGGTGCGTCGCTCATGGCCGTGTATTATGGTGCCGGCAGCGGAA
>DJKK01000191.1 GCA_002434595.1 Alphaproteobacteria bacterium UBA6544
GGTTGCAGGGCGACGTGAACGCATTGCAGGAGTTTCTAGAATCTTCAATCTTTGCGGTTGGCGACATTGTCCTTCTAGTCGGCATCGTCTTCGTAATGCTTTGGCTCGATCCCGTATTGGGCGCACTCACATTATCGGTCGTACCGATCCTCTTCCTGATGCGTATCATCTGGTTGCCGTTGGCGCGAAAGGCGTTTCTCGCCGCACGTGAGGCCAGCAGCGCGGCCAATGGTGCACTCGCGGAGAACGTTCACGGCATTCGCACAATCCAGGAACTAGTTCGCGAGGACATCAATTTCGATCTCTTCGAAGTCAAGGCACGCACAAATCTCCTGACCCATTTCCGCGCATCCAAGTTCACCAATGTGATCATTCCGATCGTCGACACGCTGACAGGCGCTGCAATGGCGATCGTTATCGTTGTCGGAGGGACGATGGTCTTGGACAAATCCCTCGATATAGGAGTTATGGTGGCCTTCCTTTTCTACGTTCAGCGGTTCTTCGATCCAATCCGCTCGTTGACCCTGCAGTACAGCACTATGCAGAGGGCCATGGCCTCGGGCCAACGCATCTTCGAAGTCACGGATGTCGATGTTGAGATAAACGATAAAACGGATGCGAAAGATCCACCCGAAATTGATGGGTCGGTAGAATTCCGAAATGTCACCTTCGGCTATCAGTCGGAGACTCCTGTGCTGAAGGACATCTCGTTCCGCGTGGAACCCGGCGAAACGTTGGCTTTGGTTGGACCAACGGGATCCGGCAAAACCAGCACAATTTCCCTGGTCCATCGCTTCTACGACGCTTGGCAAGGCGAAGTTCGGGTAGGCGGATACGATGTCCGTGACGTTACGCAGGCGTCTCTCGGGCGCCACATTGCAATGGTATTGCAGGAACCGTTTCTGTTTTCGGACACAATTGAAGCCAACATCCGCTACGCGAACGAAGAAGCGTCCCTGGATGATGTGATCGCGGCCGCAAAAGCAGTTGGCGCTCACGACTTCATCATGCGGCTCGAGAAGGGCTACGGGACGATGCTCGACCAACGTGGCGTCAACCTCTCGTTCGGACAACGCCAACTCGTGAGTTTCGCCCGAGCACTCGTCGCGGATGCAAAGATCCTCGTACTCGACGAAGCGACGGCAAGCGTCGACAGCTATACGGAGCTTGAGATTCAGCGCGCCCTCGCCCGTCTCCTACATGGACGAACTGCGCTCGTCATCGCTCATCGATTGGCCACAATACGAGGCGCCAACCGGATCATCGTCCTGCAGAACGGTAATATTATCGAACAGGGCGATCATGTCGAACTAATGTCTACCGACGGTCTCTACGCGCGCCTGTATCGGATGAACTACGCCAGTTTCGACGATATGCCGAAGGAGGCGATTCTACGTGCTGTCTCCCACACAGAGGACGCCACCTAAAGGCGTTGCACGTGGGGCCAGAACTGAAAAATTCTGAATTAGCTAGTTATGTAGTTCCGCCCGATGCACTGGCCCTTATCGTTCGATGGATTGTTTTACCCGGGCCAATCTCGCGAGTGCGAGTACATGCCACTATCCCCGTATAATCTTTCTGACTCTCACTCTCACGAAAAATGGAAATTCGCGCAAATATCGTAACGGCTCGCGGCAATTTCGATACAAAGTTCAATATCTTCCGCGAGCAGCCAGCGCGCGGCAAACAACTCTTCGGCCGCTATGCGTACTTTTTTCAGATAGTCGTCACGATCAGCGTATCGCTCCGCAATCGATAGACGAGGATCGTCAGCTACTTCGCGTGCGGCTCTGTCCTTTGGAAATGGAATGCTCGAGCCAACGTATTCCAGCAATTGTCCATCTCCACCCGTCTTCGGATGGCGTGGATTGAAACCTGTATGAGTTGCCACTGGTACCGATATATCCGGCATCCGAACACCACCGGTCTCATTTCCGTCGGCGTCGACGGCAGATACATTATCTGGATATCCGTCTTTTGCGATATGTGGCGGCATTCTGAGTATGCCGCGCTCAGCATCCGGTCCAAGTTCCAGCGGATACATTGTTGTCATCACATCCGCGGACGGACAGGACAGGACGCTGATCCCCGCAAGATCGGAAATGATATCACGACGTGTTTTCCGCGTTCCATTTTTAGTCATCGGGAATGAACTGTCCGGCGGCGGTTGACCCAAGGCGACCCACGCAAGCAAATTCTGCAATGCGGCACGATAGAGCGGCCGATAATCGACCACATTAAGAGGATTGCAGCCAACGCTCCCAAACTGCGTGGATTCGTTGAGTTCAGCAACGCCTGGTCCATGCTGGGTGGATGCAAATAGGTAGCGTCGAACACTCTCCGGCAGTTCGGCATCTCCACCTGTCTCCAGATCGGTATGTGATAGGCCGGCATCGCCACGCCAGTATTCGGCGGACGTATCAGTATAGAAAATTTTCGGCAGGTTGCCGCCTACCCGGTGACGATCGAGCAAGCCAGCCGCCTTGCCGGTCATGGGGTCCGTTTGCGGTAAATCTGCGAAGGGGAAAAGATGGCCAAAACTAGGTGTGGGCTGCACCGACGGTTGGCCATAACGGTGATTGAACTCTCCTCGACGTCCTCCAGCGATATGCGCGAGAACCCCATCCAATGCAGGCCGGCCCGTCTCGTCGGTGTTTAGACCGAAATGGAGATAGGTTCGCAAAAATCGGCCACATTGCGATTGCCCCTCACCCACGACATGAGCGACACCACTGCCGAGAGGTGAGGATTCGTCATAACGAAGGAAGGACGCGACATCGCGCGTCGCCAACATACCGGCGCCCACAATCGGGCAATCGTGCGGTGTATACAGGAGATCGTAGATCAACCCGGGTTCGAAGCCGCCATCGAGCCAGATATAACCATTGTCGGCGCCCTGTGCCCCGTCGGCAGATGCGGCGAAGCACCAATTCTCGCGCGGCACCGTCTCAGGCGCCTCGTAGGGAGTACGTCTCACCAGTAGGCAATTCGCAGGATCAGCTGCATCGAGCGGCGGAATTGGTGTGTGATGGCCAAGGTCACCGACATGGTGATCCGTCAGCGCGAAACAATCCGTGAGAACGTTCGGTTGAATGCGTAGCTGCATCTGCGTCCGCGGATACCGCGCGTTCAGTGACACGTCCGGCGCCGTTAGCCCGATACGCGCACGATCTGGCGTACGAGGCACATCCCATTGCCATCCAGCCCACGCAACGGTCCAACCTTGACGGAACAGGAACCCGTCACCCGGCTCAACTTCGGCTGTCGTGACTGCAGCCACCGGTGTCAAATTGAAACGGGCAACTGAACGATTCCCCCGGTTTGGAACCTGCATGAGCAACGCACGGTTCCCCATCGACATCTCGACCGGTTTGATGATCGTCAGGTCACCGCTGAAGGCGATCCGCCCCTCCCCGTTCCGCACCGCGAGGGAAAGATCACATACACCATCGTTTGCGGCATTCCCGGGGTCGACTTCGTAATGGGCGATCGCGTCGATCCGCTCGTAGGCGCCGGCATCCCCAAAAGAGGTGCCTGACGCGAATGGCGATCTCTTTAGAATTTCGAGGCGTGTCACCGGCATCTCTTGTCTCCTACTCACTCGTTATGGAAGCTACGCTTGTGGTTGTCGGTGACAAGACGAGTGCACCTGTAGACAAAAGCCAGGCCGCTGCGTTAAACCTGAGATATCAGTAAAAGCCTGAATTCCGGCAATGGTAAACGACATTCCAAATACCATCGAGAAGGCGCTAGCGCTCAATCTTGATCAGCTAAAGTACGGCACAATCATTGAAATAGGCGCCGGCCAGGAAGTCGCGCGCTGGTTCTTTCAGGCCGGTGCCGCGGCGGGCACGGTCGCCAAGACGATGTCGGCCTACGACATGAACTTCAGCGATGCGATTTACGGCACGTCCTCCGATCGCCGATACGTTACCCGTTCGCGCCTCGAGCAAATGCTCGCCCAGGAATACGATCTGGTTATCAGCCGAATAAAGAAACGCCGACCCGATAAGTCGACTTTCTTCTCTTTCGCAAACACAGTGGCGGCACAAAGCTACGAAAAACGCGAGGACTGCCACGGCTGGATGGGCGTTCGATTGCAGTCCGCGCCGGAAATGCCGCCGGATAACATCCTTTTCCATGTCCGCATGCTCGATGACACGAACGTCGAGCAGCAAGACGCGCTCGGAATCCTCGGCGTAAACTTGATCTACGGCGCCTATTACTATGCCAATGAACCGGAACGCCTGATGCGCAGTCTGCTCGACAACCTCAAATGGGGGCGGGTTGAAATTGATTTCGTCGAATTCAGCGGACCAAAGTTCGGCGCCGTCGACAATCGCCTGATGGCGCTGGAACTCGTCAAGGCGAGCCTGACACCAGCCATCCTGTTTGGCCCTGACTGCAAGGTCGTCATTCCTTCTGAAGCGCTTTACAAGAAAAGTGTCATCGGTATTCGGGG
>DJKK01000009.1 GCA_002434595.1 Alphaproteobacteria bacterium UBA6544
CACCGGATGTTTCGGTCGATATTAACCTGCCGACCTTGACACCGACCGTCTGCGAGGCGCTTGGCCTGGATGAATCGACCAGTGATGCCGCTCGCGTAGCGCTTGATCGCAAGGATGCGGCCGCATTGCGCGAGTTGGGCGGTAAGGCGTCCAAGATTCTTGGGGGCCTGCTCGATGCAGCGGGGCCTGCTGAGTGCGCACTCTCGGCACTAAAATCGGTTGATCTGCCATTGCAGGCACGAGATGACTGCTGTCGCCTAGAGGAGGTTGTGCAGCGGGTCGGCGCGGCGGTGCCGGAGTTGGTCATCACGATTGATCCCGTAGAGAATCGCGGCTTCGAATACCATACCGGGCTGAGCTTTACGCTTTTTGCGAAGAGTGCGCGTGGTTCTCTCGGACGTGGCGGACGTTATCTCGCCGGAAGTGCCGGTGAGCCTGCGACGGGGTTTACGCTATTTCTCGACAGCATCGCCCGCGCAATTCCTACCGCCAAAGCGGGACGTAAGGTATACCTGCCTTTCGGAACGGCCGTAGAGGTTGGGCGCGCGCTACGCGCCGAGAATTGGAAGACGGTGACCGGGCTGGAACCGGATTCCGAACCGGTGGGAGAGGCCGAAAGGCTGGAATGTTCTCATCTATTGGTCGACGGTCGGCCCGTCGCACTGTTTCAGGATAACGATTAGGGGCACGCCAAAATGGCAAACGTCGTGGTTATCGGTTCGCAGTGGGGTGATGAGGGCAAAGGGAAGATCGTCGATTGGCTGTCTGAGCGTGCCGACGTTGTTGTACGTTTTCAAGGTGGACACAACGCCGGCCATACACTCGTCATCGACGGCGAGGTATTTAAACTCAGCCTTTTGCCTTCGGGAGTTGTTCGGCCGGACAAGATATCCATCATCGGCAATGGAGTTGTCGTCGACCCTTGGGCACTCTTGGAAGAAATTGATCGCATCCGTGAGCAGGGAGTAGACCTCAGTCCCGACCGCTTGAAGGTTGCCGAAAATGCTCCCCTGATATTACCACTGCACCGAATGTTGGACCGAGCACGCGAGGAAGCACGTGGTAAATCGAAAATCGGAACGACCGGTCGCGGCATAGGGCCGGCTTATGAGGATAAGACAGCTCGACGCGCGATCCGGGTATGCGATCTCGCGGATATCAACTCCCTGGGGGCCAAGGTTGATGAACTGCTGGTGCACCACAACGCATTGCTTCGCGGATTTGAGCAACGTGAAATTGATCGAGACGAACTGCTAGATCTTCTGACCGATCTCGCGCCGAAATTGCTGCCCTACGCGGTGAGCGTATGGCGCGAGCTGGATATGGCCCGGCGCGATGGCAAACGTATCCTGTTCGAAGGTGCTCAGGGAATTATGCTGGATGTTGACCACGGAACCTATCCTTTCGTGACGTCGTCCAATACGGTATCCGGCGCAGCTTCTGCCGGGACCGGGCTTGGGCCAAATTCGATAGGATACATCCTCGGTATAACAAAAGCCTATACGACCCGCGTCGGATCAGGTCCTTTTCCAACTGAACTCGATGATGAGATCGGGAGCATGCTCGGTCAGCGCGGCCGTGAATTTGGCACCGTGACCGGGCGCCAGCGGCGATGCGGATGGTTCGACGCAATTCTTGTACGCCAAGCCGTCAAACTTGCCGGCATGCACGGCATTGCGTTGACGAAGCTGGACGTGCTCGACGGCCTTGCAGAGATTAAAGTCTGCGTAGGTTACAAGATCAACGGCGAGGACTTTGACTATCTGCCGGCCGGCGCAACGGTGCAGGCGGTTGCGGAGCCGGTCTACGAAACGCTCGAAGGGTGGAGTGAAAGCACCGAGGGGGCCCGCTCGTGGGCGGAGCTTCCGGCGAAGGCAATCAAGTATATCCGTCGAATCGAGGAGCTGATAGATGCGCCGGTGACCCTGTTATCGACCAGTCCTGAGCGCGACGACACAATTATGGTGCGTGATCCTTTTTCCGGTTGATTTATTTAAATAAAACAAATTTTCTGTTAGTATACGCATCGATGATTACTTGTCCTGAGTAATAAAATATTGCTCTGGGCGGCGGTTTCCTTTATTCGGAGATTATCGGAGACGATGTGACCTCATGGCGTTAAACCTCGCGGACGGTAACGACAACCCATCCTTGGCCGGTGGCAGTGTTACGCTAAACGACCGATTCACGATCGATCTGGACGGCGCGCTGCCAACCTACGATGTGGCGCCGTCTGTTGCTTATTCGGCGACAATGATGTCCGATCGCAGTCGGCCTCTCATGGCCTTGGTCTGCGATCCACAGCAGCCGCTGCGCGCCGACAAAGTGATGACGCTGCGCGCCATTGAAACGCGCACGCTGCTCAAACCCCACGACTGGGGTGTGATCGACTGGCTGATTGAAAACCGACGGTGTCCGGCCGTCATCGTCGACCGGCCGGCCGGAGGGCGCGTGATGCCAAGCCTCGATACGCGTTCTCAACCTATGCACGAGGACGTGGTCTCGCGCATGCTGATTCGTCCGGCGGCCGAATTGCTGGAACTACTGGATAACAATAACCTGACACATCGCGCGATACGTCCCGACAATCTGTTCTACGTTGACTCAGAACAGTCGCGCATAGCGCTCGGTGATTGTATATCGGCGCCGCCCGCTGTTGCTCAGCCGGTGGTCTTCGAGACGATCGAGAGCGGTATGGCACTCCCTGGGGGGCGCGGGGATGGCTCCTCGCTCAATGATCTCTATTCGCTGGGTGTGACAATCCTGACCCTTCTTATTGGACATGTGCCGCTCGCGGGAATGAGCGACGACGAGGTCATCATCGAAAAGCTGACCCACGGCTCTTATAACGGCCTTGTCGGGCGCGAACGGCTGTCGTTGACGATGATGGAAGTGCTCCGGGGGTTACTGAACGACGATCCAAAGGAACGTTGGACAGTAAGCGACCTTATGTATTGGTCGGACGGGCGCCGCCAGAATCCTAAACCCGCGGCGATACCGCGCAAGGCCAACAGGCCATTTGTCTTCGACGGCAACGAGTGTCAAACGACGCGTGACCTCGCTAACGCCTTTGCGAGTAACTGGGATGCAGCTGTGGGACCGATTAAGGATGGCTCCTTGAATGTATGGCTGCGCCGAGGATTTAGCGACGAAGAGCTAATAGAGAGCGTCAACGATGCCATGACCGATCCGATGAGTATCGAGCGCAGCGACGATTGGTTGGTGTCTCGTGTCTGCATCGCATTGGATCCGCAGGCCCCAATCCGCTACCGGGACTTGCGGGCAACCGTCGAGGGGCTCGGACTATTGATAGGCGGCTACATCGATGACGAGGATATGCGGGATCTTTTCGCCAAGACTCTACGCGAACAAATTCCCGCGTTCTGGCAGAAGAACCAGCGGCGCCTGACAGAAGCGCAAGAGAAGTTACTCGGAGATTATGACCGTGCTCGTAGCTACGTCGATCGTATCGGGCTTGGTCTTGGCCTCGAACGTGTTGCTTACGACCTCAATCCGAATCTCCCCTGTAAAGCACCAATCTTCGAAAACGACTATGTTGTCGAGGTCTCAGACTACTTGCCGGCACTGGAAAATATAGCCATATCGACGGGCGATCTGAAAGGATTGGTCGACCGGAATGGTGCGGCTTTTCTAGCATCGAAGATGGCTCGACAGGTAACCCCGGATCTGCGCGATCTAGACAATCAAGTCGATCCGCATGTATCGCTGATTGCGAGTGTGAAAATCCTTGCGACGATCCAGGATCGGGTAGCAAAGCGCGAATTTGTTGACCTGTGCGCGGCGATATCGTCTTTGCTGGAGCCGTCCATCGAGCGGTTCCACAGTCGTACCGTGCGCAAACGCGTAAGGGAGGGACTAAAGAAAGCGACGCGAGGTGGACGTCTCTCGCGCTTGGTCGGGGTTGTAAGCGACCCCCGCGACTTGGTGGCAGATACGAAAGCTTTCCAGCAGGCGATTGCGGCCTACGCGCGATCGGTGATGGAAGATCAACGTCTTGAGTATGAAAAAACTCACCGCGACTATTTTGCCCGAGAGAGGGGGGCTCAGATGTCGTCAACGGTCTCGGGTTTTATCACGTGCGTTGCAACGGTTCTGATCTTCGTTGCGATGATGTTCTTCTAGGCGGCCGAAGGAATGTCTGACGATCCGGGAAACGTTACCAAAGGAAGGGCGGTTATCGCCTGGGTGGTCGCACCTGTGGTCGCCATTGCGTTTTTCCCAACCATTCTGCTACTTGTCATTGGCATGGCGCCCTCCATCGTCGCTTACATCATCGATAAGCGCCCGCGAAAAGTGACCGCGCGGTCGATTGGATACCTAAATTTTGCCGGTGCACTACCGTACGCTCTGCAACTTTGGACCGGTCAGAATACCATCAGTGGAGTGATGGCACTGGTTCTGGAACCGGCCGCGTTGATGATCATGTACGGTGCGGCTGCCGTCGGCTGGACCCTGAATTTTATCATGGCGCCAATCATGTCGGCCTATTTGGCGGTTCAACATGAATCGAAGTCGCGCTCCATCGGCAGTCGTCAGGAAAAGTTGGTCAAGGAATGGGGATCGGAGGTCAAGGGCCAGGCCGCCGTCCCAGCCGCGCCGCAGAAACCTGTCGAACAGGGAATGGCGGAAGAGAATAAAACGTTCAAGGGTGAACCCGGCACCGCCGAAGATCCTGCGGAAGAAGAAGAGGCAACCTAGGACGGGTCTCGGTCAGGCTTCTTCCGTCGCCAGCTTTCCATCAATGGCGGCATTTCGAACGGCTTTTTGAAGCTTTTCGAACGCCCGCACCTCGATCTGCCGTACTCGCTCGCGGCTAATGCCGTATACTTTGCTGAGGTCCTCGAGCGTGCTGGGCTCTTCTTGGAGCCGGCGTTCCGTCAAAATATGACGTTCGCGTTCGTTTAGGATGGACAGCGCATCACTCATCAAGTCGCGTCGCTTTGAATATTCATCGGATTCCGCCAGCTGTATTTCTTGGCTATCGCTGTCGTCCGCTAACCAATCGATCCACTCCCCTTCGGTATCGGCGCGTAACGGCGCATTCAGAGAATGATCTGAGCCTGCCATCCGCCTATTCATCATCACCACTTCGTTTTCGGTGACGTTGAGACGCTCGGCGATTTCGCCGACATGCTCTGGTGTAAGGTCACCTTCTTCAAAGGCTTCGATCTGACCTTTCAGCTTGCGCAGGTTGAAGAACAACTTTTTCTGCGCAGCAGTCGTCCCGATCTTAACCAGAGACCAAGAGTGCAGGATATACTCTTGGATGGCGGCGCGAATCCACCACATCGCATAGGTGGCCAGTCGGAAGCCCCGTTCCGGGTCGAACCGTTTTACAGCCTGCATCAGCCCGATATTACCTTCCGAAATGAGCTCCGCTAGCGGCAGGCCATACCCTCGATAGCCGGAAGCAATCTTGGCAACCAGCCGTAAATGGCTCGTCACCATCTTGTGCGCGGAATCTGTATCATTATGCTCAAGCCAGCGTTTGGCGAGCATATACTCCTCGCCTTTCTCAAGCATCGGGAAGCGCCGAATTTCCTGCAGATAGCGTTGCAGGTTGCTTTCCGGGCTAATAGATATGGCGCTTGGCAATGAGGGCATTTTCAAACTCCTTAGGAAGGCATTTTAGCACTCTTTACGCTCGACTGCCACGAAAAGATCAGTCAGGCGTTTTTCAAGGGCGTTTTGGAATTATTTCAACCTATTTTTGAAAGGTGTCCGAATTAAGGTGATCCTTTAGCAATTGCATGTCTTGAGGAAGCTTGCTCTCGAACTTCAGACGGGCTCCTGAAACAGGGTGTTTGAACCCAAGCTTTACCGCATGGAGGGCTTGTCGGCCTAAGGAATTCGCCATTTTTGCAGCTTCTGTGGATAACCCGGCGCGCCGGTTAGACGTCGTACGTCCATAGACGGGGTCACCGATCAACGGATGACCGATGTGGGTCATGTGCACGCGAATTTGATGGGTGCGACCTGTGGCCAGACAACATTCGACAAGGCACGTTGTATCACCGAATGCTCTAAGTAAGCGGTATCGAGTAAGCGCGGGCTTGCCGCGATCAGAACGGACGACCGTCATCTTGGTCCGGTTTCTGTGACTTCGCCCGATATTGCCTTCGATCTCTCCGTTTGGGGGCATTGGCACCCCCCAGACGATGGCGCGATAGGCGCGATCGACCGTGCGAGCCTCGAATTGCGCTGCGAGCGACGCATGGGCGCTGTCGCTCTTCGCCACGACGATCAGCCCGCTAGTGTCCTTGTCCAACCGATGCACGATCCCCGGGCGTTTTACACCTCCGATGCCAGAGAGACTGTTGCCGCAATGAGCGATCAGTGCGTTCACTAGTGTTCCGGAAGGTTGTCCGGCGCCGGGGTGGACGGTCAGACCGGCCGGTTTGTCTATCACGAGGAGGCTCTCATCCTCGAAGACGATGTCGAGCGGAATATCTTCGCCCACGAGAGCGCTTTCCGCCGGTTGGGGCACCGTGACGCTGAATACTTCCGCCGGTTTGACCCTGTAGGAGGGGTCCGTTATCGTCGCCCCCGCCGTGCTCACCAAACCGTTCGAGATAAGGTGCTTGATTCGGCTCCGGGAGAGGTCTGGCAGAGCATCGGCGAGCGCCCGGTCGAGCCGTAGACCGGCTTCGGCCGCCACCAAGTGCACATCGCTGTCGGCAAGGACATCACTCATACGGTCAAGACTGGACCCAAACTATGCAAGCGCTCAAGGCCCTCGTTATAATCCTCGGGATATTGATCCTAATTGCTTTTGGCTTTCTCGCCTATGGCGTCGCCACGAAGTTCGGTGGCAGCAAGCCGACGGTTGCGGTTGAAGGCAACTTTGCGGAAAACCGGATCACGCTTCCTGCCGGCGCGCGGGTCGTTGAGACGACGTTTGGCGGTGGCCGGATTATTCTTCGGATGGTTAAGCCGGACGGCGCCGAGGCACTGGTATTGATTGATGCCGCGACCGGTGTCCGGGCGGGTCTGGTGCATCTTGACCGGGAGACGCCGCAATGAATTTTTGTAGCGATAATGTTGCTGGGGCCTCTCCGGAGATCGTTCAGGCCCTGTCGGACGCCAATCGCGGACCAACCATGCCTTACGGCGACGACCCGCTGACAGAGCGCGCGATCGGGCGGTTGCGGGAACTGTTCGAGACGGATGCTGAAGTCCTGTTTCTTGCAACGGGTTCTTCGGCGAATGCGTTGGCGCTTGCGGTGATGACACCACCGTACGGGTCCGTCTATTGCCATCCGGAAAGCCATGTCAATGTCGACGAATGCGGTGCACCGGAGTTCTTTAGCGGTGGTGCCAAGCTGGTGCCGGTTCTGGGTGCGAACGGAAAGCTAACGCCAGACGCCTTGGAGATGGCGATTACCGGCGCCGGTGTCGTTCACCACACGCAGCCAGCAACCGTGAGCGTAACTCAGGTGACCGAAGCAGGCACGCTTTATACGCTCGACGAATTGCGCGCGATCGCCGATATCTGCAAGCGGCATGGCCTGAAACTGCATATGGACGGCGCACGTTTCGCCAACGCAGTCGATGCGCTTGACTGTTCGCCGGCAGATGTAAGTCATCGTTTGGGTGTCGACGCGCTGACGTTCGGGGCGACGAAGAACGGTGCTCTGTGTGCTGAGGCGGTCCTTTTTTTCGATCGTGAACTCGCGCGCGAAGCCGGTTACAGGCGTAAGCGGGCAGGTCATCTCTTCTCTAAAATGCGGTTCCTCTCTGCTCAGTTCTATGCTTACCTCGAAGACGATCTATGGCGCTGGAACGCCCGGCATGCGAATGCCATGGCGAAGCGTCTTGCGGAAGGGCTCCTTGAGATTGAGGGGGTCTTGTTCGAGTATCCCGTCGAGGCGAACGAGTTGTTCCCGCGCCTGCCCCTTCCACTGATTGAGGGGCTGTTGAAGGAGGGATTTCTGTTCTATCGCTGGGAGCCTGAAGGCACGCTGGTACGCATGGTAACCGCATTTGACACCGATCCGGCGCATATTGAAGCTTTCTTGGACACGGCGCGGCGCATCGCCGGTTAGGATGTTCCCCTTATCCGCCGACGCGGATAGCGCGCCGGGTTTGTTTCATCACTTCGCGGCGTAGGCGGTACATCGCACGAACGCGCTGCAAATAGATGCCGAACTGCGGCGAATACCAATAGCGCGTGTAGACCTCGTCAAATGGGAGTTGCTCGCCGCCCGCCGTAATACGATTGTACCCATCGATAACCACCGTTTCGAAATTTCCGCTTGGAAGACCGAGCGTTTCGAAGCGGCGTACGCAAAGCGACAATTCGGATACGTATTGCTGACCACTTTGGGCGAATGTCGTGATGGGTAGGATCACGGACTTGCCGGTATCGAGGGGCCAAAGTGAGGCATAGCGGGTGCGGTCGAACTGGCTTGCGGTCCCGCTTGAATTGGCCGTCTGAAGGAGTCCGAGGAAAGTACGAACGGCAATGCTTTGGCCGCTCAACATATTGATTACCCAGTCGATCTCGTCTGCGGTACTGCTGTTTGCGGTGTAGGAAAGCTCGCGCCGTCGCTGCTCGGTACCTGCCCGTATTACGACATCTTCGTAGACGATCGTAGTGCCGTTCGGGGGGGCGAGGTAGGCAACGCTATTGCCCGATGCTGGGTAATCGCAACTCTGTGCCAATGCCGATGCCGAATAGAGAATGAAGGCGGCAGCCGTGGCGATAGCGAAATGCGCAAGTTGAGTAACCAAGTTCGGTCTCCTCCTTCAGGGCGCAATTTGATGGAACCATTTTGCGTCGGTCCAGCGCCGCTGTCGACCCGCAGTTCGCTCAGCCATGGTCGAGAGGACGGTGATAGGGGCCGCAGCAGGCCCTACGCGAATTCGGTTGATCCATCCCGCGGCAAACGTTACATCAGAGCCTCCCAGACCAAGACGTCCCCTTCGTCTAGTGGCCTAGGACGCCGGCCTCTCACGCCGGAAACAGGGGTTCGAGTCCCCTAGGGGACGCCAGAACACAGTAAATAAATAAGATAAATCAATGCCTTAATTCTTATTTGGCGAGGGTTAGTTAAAAAGAAATTTACAAATTTTCCATG
>DJKK01000336.1 GCA_002434595.1 Alphaproteobacteria bacterium UBA6544
ATATTTTTTTAGTAAAAAAATTTGGCGAAACTCTGGGTTTTCGATTGAACCCGCTGCGTGTACTGTGATGCAATTCCATACAAAGTGTTATGAGGATCGCGCTATGAGCCAGCTAGGCAATTCACCTGCAAGCCGGGATATCGCTTATGTTCTGCATGGTTACACGGATCATGAAGCCCACAAGGAGCAAGGTCCGCACATTCTGCAGGGCGGCAAAGGCATCTACGTCTACGATGATACCGGTAAGGAATTTATCGAAGGGATGGCCGGGCTTTGGTGCACGTCGCTTGGTTATGGCGAAGAGCGCCTCGTAGAGGTCGCGACAGAGCAATTACGTAAGCTG
This sequence comes from Alphaproteobacteria bacterium UBA6544, assembly GCA_002434595.1. Lineage (GTDB taxonomy): Bacteria > Pseudomonadota > Alphaproteobacteria > UBA8366 > UBA8366 > UBA6544. The sequence continues at coordinate 344 of DJKK01000336.1, forward strand.
GCGTATACGCACCTCTTTGCGGGAAAGAGCCACGATCCGGCAATCGATCTTGCAGAAAGGCTGGTGGAAATGGCGCCGGTCCCGATGTCAAAGGTCTTCTTCAATAACTCCGGATCGGAGGGCAACGATACTGTCGTCAAGATGGTCTGGTACTATCACAATGCGATCGGTCGGCCAGAGAAGAAAAAGATTATCAGTCGGATAAAGGGTTATCATGGCGTCACCGTGGCCTCCGCGAGCCTGACCGGTCTGCCGAACAACCACCGCGATTTCGATCTGCCGATCGCCAATATCCTGCATACTTCCTGCCCGCATTACTATCGTTTCGGTGAGGAAGGGGAGAGTGAGGTAGAATTCGCGACCCGCTGCGCCGCAGAGCTAGAAGCGATGATTCTGGAGGAAGGTCCAGATACCGTCGCTGCATTCATTGCCGAACCCGTCATGGGCGCTGGCGGCGTTATCGTACCGCCGAAAACCTATTTCGAAAAAATACAGGCAGTTCTCAAAAAGTACGATGTCCTCTTTATCGCAGATGAGGTCATTTGCGGCTTTGGACGCACCGGCAACATGTGGGGCTGCCAGACCTTTGACCTTCAGCCGGATATGATCACCTGCGCGAAGGCACTTTCGTCCGCCTATCTGCCAATATCGGCGGTTTTGATCAACGAGAAGGTCGCCGACGGTATCGTAGCCAACAGCGGCAAGATCGGAACATTGGGACATGGTTATACCTATATGGGACACCCTGTTGCCGCGGCGGTCGCGCTTGAAACGCTGAAGATATATGAAGAGCGTGATGTTATGGGTCATGTCACCGCGGTGGCGCCCCGTATGCAGCAGCGTCTTGCCAGCTACAGCAGCCACCCGTTGGTTGGCGAGGTACGTGGTGTCGGGCTAGTTGGTGCGCTGGAGTTAGTCAAGAACAAGGCGACGAAGGAGCCGTTCGAGCCGGCTGGTAAGGTTGGTGCCTATTTGGTTAACCGTGCGAAAGACCATGGGCTGATACTGCGAAACATTGTCGACTCCGTGGCATTTTCGCCACCGCTGATCATCTCGTCCGACGAACTCGATTCCGTCTTCGACCGTTTCGATAAGGCGCTCGAGGAGACGGCATCGTTTGCGGCGGGACTATAGGTCGCAGTGCCTTTCTGAGTGGATGTGCTATCAGAGATATTGATCTTTATCGAGAATTCGTTAACCAAACTTTTTAATGTTCCCGCTCGGAGACGGAGATGGATTACGAGAAGTTTTTCGAGCAAAAGCTGAGCAACCTCCACGACGAAGGCCGCTACCGCATTTTTGCCGATCTCGAGCGTCAACGTGGCGGTACACACGCGGTTCATCGCGAAGGTGGGCAACAGGCCGACGTTACCGTCTGGTGTTCGAACGATTACCTGGGAATGGGTCAGAATGAGGACGTGCTCGACGCAATGCGCGAGGCTCTCGATCTATGTGGCGCAGGCGCGGGGGGTACGCGCAATATTTCTGGTACGAACCACTATCACGTGATGCTCGAGCAACAGCTAGCTGACCTTCATGGTAAGGAAGCGGCGCTGATCTTCACGTCCGGCTACGTCGCCAACGACACGACTTTGGCGACCATTGGGTCGATGATGCAGTGCATTATCTACTCCGACGCGTGGAACCATAATTCCATGATCGAGGGTATCCGCCACGCCGATACGGAAAAGCGGATTTTCAAACACAATGACCCAGCCGATCTCGAACGGTTGATACAGTCAGACGATCCGAATCGTCCCAAGATGATCGTGTTCGAAAGCGTCTACTCGATGGACGGTGATGTTGGGCCGATCAAAGAGATTGTTGAGATCGCGGAGAAGTATAACGCCATCACTTTCCTTGACGAGGTTCACGCCGTGGGTATGTATGGAAAGGGTGGTGGTATCGCGGACCGGGAAGGCCTGATGGACCGCATTACGATTATCCAGGGGACATTAGCCAAAGGTTTCGGTGTGGTTGGCGGATATATCGCCGCCTCAGCGAACTTGATCGACGTTGTGCGTTCCTACGGACAGGGTTTTATTTTTACGACGGCGATGCCCCCATCGGTCGCCGCCGGCGCACTTTGCAGTATCAAGTTGGTCCGAGGGGAGCACGGGGAGAAGCTGCGCGAACGTCATCAGGATCGAGCTGCAAAGCTTAAGGCGATGCTGGTTGCTGCTGGTATTCCCATCATGCCATCCGAAACCCACATCGTTCCCGTTCCAATCGGCGATCCTCGCCTGTGCAAACGGTCGAGCGATATCTTGATGGACCGATACGGCATTTACGTGCAGCCAATCAACTACCCGACCGTTCCGCGCGGGACGGAGAGGTTGCGTTTTACGCCCACGCCTTTGCATAGCGATGCGGATATGGACCGCCTGGTGCAGGCACTTCAGGAGGTGTGGAACTCACTCTCACTGGAGCGCGCAGCCTGAATTAGTGAATAGCGGTAATTCGCGAAGTCGTGTATAAGTTGCCCCATGTACCGCGATAATACACTCATCCCGACGGAAGCGATCCGGCTGGCGGCCCTCGGCGCATTGATAGAGGGTGATCGCCGCTATGCCTTTCTGGCACGTGAAATTCGTGGATTCGTTGCCCGTGTTGCGGGTCCGTCGCTCGACCTTCTCGGCACTTCCCTCGAAGTGATGGGTTACGAAGGACTGGCGACGCTTGAAGATACCGAGGGCGAGGGTGGCGCTCTCCTGCGCATCACCGACGAAGGCCGGCGCCAGTTCGTCACATTAATGACGTCGGGCGTGCGCGCGCCCGTCAACGACGTATCTAAACTGGTCATCGCCCTCAAGATGCGGTTCCTCGATTTGCTGGGAGAAGACGACCGGCTGGATCAGATTGATTTGATGCGCGAGATGAGCGAAGGCGAAGCTGCGCGTCTGCGAGACCTTAGGCATGAAAACGAGACTGGCGGTTTCTCGTCATGGCTCACCTTCGAGATCGAGCAATTAGAAAGCCGCATTTCGTGGCTGGATGAACTCGCGACAAAGTACTAGGCGCATCAAAGCTATATCTTAAGCCAATTCAGTTGATGTTGTTTCCTGCGGCGTAGGCGCATGTATGAACAAACGTGCGCGTTACGGATTCTCAGCGATATTGAGAGATGCGAGATCTCGACGTAGTCCCGAGGCTGTTTCGAAAACGACCGCTTGAAATCCCACGGCGCGGGCCGCTTCAACGTTCTTTGGGCCGTCGTCGATAAACAGCGTAGTAGTTGGTGTGACGCCAAACCGGTCTCGGGCAAGCTCGAAAATGGCGGTGTCCGGTTTCGCCATTCCCACATGTCCGGAGATAATCACGTCATCGAAGTATTTGAGGAAATCGAAATCACTTGCGACCCGTGCCCAGGTCTCACCAGCCCAGTTCGACAAGACGTAAAGTGGAAACCCGGCGCTATGCAGCTCCCGCACGATATCCAGTGTGCAATCGAAGAGGCCGCGAATGGTTTCCGGCCAACGGTCAACGTAGACCTGCATTTCAGTGGCGTATTCCGGGTACATGCGACTGCGATCTTCGATCGCTTTTGAAAGCGGGTAACCGCTGTCGACTTCGCGGAACCATTCGAGGTCCAGCACTTCGTTGACAAGGAACTTCAGGCGATCTTCGTCCTGTGAAATTTGATGGAGAAGATAGCGGGGATCCCAATCAACGATCACTTTGCCGAGGTCAAAGATATACGCGTTTATCGGTTGGCAGTCGCTCATGTCTGAATGATCGTCCGGTGGTTTTTAATTGGCCGGAGAAGAAAGACATTATTCGCTGATTTGCAAGGGACGGCTGCTCGTAATGAACGAAATGTCCTGCGTCCTCGTCGAATGACGGTAAGCTCGAAAGAGGCTGACGCCTGATCAGTCATGCCGCACGCATATCTTGAAATTCCCGTTATCCCGCGAGCTGTCTAGGACCGCGCGTTTAGGCGCCAGCTGCACCCGACATCGGAAACTTCGGATAGGATTGCGCGACCTTGGTATCGGCGAGGTCGGCGACGCCGTTCGGGCAAGCGAAATTGCTCGGAAATACGGAGTCCTCAACCGGGACAACAGGCAAGACATCCGACACGGCATCCACGACTTCCTGTGGCAATCGCGTGTCTACATTCGCAGTTTCACCACCACTGACATCGATGCGCGGGTGATGGATAGCCTCCGGCAGGTTTAACTTGCAATCGACCATTAGCGAGAGGTTCTGCATGACCGCGGGCATAATCCTGCGGCCACCGGAAGCGCCGAGTGCGAAGTCGAAACCGTCTTTGCGAAGTACAACGGCCGGGCACATGTTGCATAAGGGACGTTTTCCGCCGGCCATGGAGTTCGGTTGGTCGGGCCGCGTGTCGAACCACATGATACCGTTATTCATGAGAATGCCTGTTGATGGAAACACGACCTTGCTGCCGAACGCACTCAACAAGGTCTGGGTCAACGTGACCATATTGCCATCACCATCGATCGTCGTGAGATGGGTGGTACAGGCTGGGTCACGGGCGTCGTCCGCATCACCCATCGTTTCGAGGCGCCGTTCGTACGCGGCTTTCAATGCAGCGGCGTAGGCCTTGTAAGAATCCGGTGTCGGTGAGCCATCACGTACCGTGATGGCTCCATCGATACTGCTGAGCACGCTCAACATCGTGGGGCCGGCGGTCAACCCGGGCGCGGCAAAGACGGAAGCGCCATTGTATTCCATTTCCAACGGATCGCGTTCAAGAGCCTCTACGGCAGCAAGATCGTCGGCGGCGATCCGGCTGCCGCCAGCCGCGGCATCGGCCACAAGATTTTCCGCGAGAGCCCCCTCGTAAAAATCTTGAGCGCCGGCTTCTGCCAGTCGCTTTAGAGTTGCGGAAAGGTTACCCATTCCGCGGCGTGGAATAGGCTTTCCCTGAACCGCTATGGGCGCTGCCAATCCGTCTTCGAGATAGACCTCGCTTGACGGCCCGAACTGACGCAGTTCTTTCGCTGCGGCCGAAATCCGTAACGTCGCGAACCAGTTTACGGGAAGGCCGCCTGCCGCGAGTTCGACCGCTGGAGCGATTAAGTCGCCCCAGGATTTCGTTGCAAAGCGTTCATGTGCCAGCGCCATGCCGGCGACCTGTGTCGGAACAGCGATCGAGTGATAACCGTAAACGTTCCGGTCTTCATGGACGGCAGGCCATTGGAACAGATCGCCCGCGCCTTCGCCCTCGACGAGAGGGTAGTCCGCAGGATCGAGACGTTTTGGCGCTACCATGCCGAAGTCGATAACGCGGACGCATTTTTCCTTGGCAAGGTAAACGAGCATATAGCCACCGCCGCCGAGGCCGCTCATCCAGGGTTCGACAACGGATACCGCGAAGGATGTGGCGATAGCCGCATCAACGGCATTGCCACCATCGCGTAATACAGCCGCGCCGACCGCAGCGGCCGTTGCATTTTGGCTCGCCACCGCACCACCGGGGCTCTTCGCCTCCAGTTTGCGCAGCGACCAATTCTCTGAAAATTCGGGTCCGAAGTCGGCCATGGTTGTTAATGGACGGTTAGTTTGACGCCTTCTTGAGATAGGCGATCAGGTTGTCCATATCCTTTTTCTTCTTGATGCCAGCAAAAGACATACGGGTTCCTTTGAGGAATGCACGTGGCTTCTTGAGATATTTTCTTAGAGTCTCCTCGTCCCAGGTCAAGCCGGAATTCCTCATAGCTTTCGAATACTTGAACTTTGGCTCAATCGCGGCCTTACGTCCCATAATACTATGGAGCGACGGACCGACCTTGTTCTTTCCTGCCTTTAGGGCATGGCAAGCTTTACAATTATTATAGACCCTTTTTCCCTTTTTGGCATCTGCTGAACCCGCAGTTACAGCAGCAGGTGTAAGGGCGATAAAAGCGGTGGCGGCAATTCGGAAAATCTTCATGCAGGTCCTCTTCCGATTGATGGGGCGCTCTAGCCGCTAGAGGTATGGATCCGAATAAAGAGCCGCAAGACGAAACCGCGGGTGCGGCGATATATCGCCGTGAAAAAATAGTCTTCAGCTGAGGGTAGGGTCGGCGATACCGGCGTCGGCAAATCCCTTTGCACGGAGACCGCAGGAATCGCACCTTCCGCACGGTTTATCGCCGCTGTCGTAACAGCTCCAGGTAACATCGAGCGGTGCGTTCAGATCAAAGGCGAGGCGGACAATGTCGGCTTTTGTCAGCGCGATCAGGGGGGTCGCAATCGAGAAGGGGATATTGTATTGCGTGCCAATTTTACTGCCGAGACGAAGACCCTCGGCAATTGTCTCATAGTATTCTGGACGGCAATCCGGATAGCCGCTGTAGTCTATCGCGTTTGCGGCGATGACAAGAGTTGCCTCGAGTTTCCCGGGATCGATTCGATCCTCCTCGATGGCACGCAACGCGGCACTCTCCAGCCATGCGGCACCCATCGTAAGAAAGAATGTATTACGCAAAGGGACATAGGTGGATGGGATATCGTCCGCCATTTCGGAAATATCGCGTTCGGTCGGCATGGGAATTCTGTTGGGATTGGTCAGGGCGGAATGCGCCGCAAGATCACGATAAAATGAGACATCCACTGTGTTGTGGGCTAGACGAAGTCGCTTTGCGACCGCCGTTGCGGCGGCAAGTTCACGTCGATGCGTCTGCCCATAATCGAAACTGATCGCTCTGACCGTCATCCCATCGGCAATCGCCCATGCGGCAGCCGTCGTTGAGTCGAGTCCGCCGGAGAGTAAGACCAATCCAATTCGCTTTTGCGTCATATGTCATTCCTGTATGCCGAATGAGGCAGAGTAGTTGCCAGTCGAAGGTCCCGCAAACGACAGCGAGAAGGACCGTTGCCGACATTGCTGATGCAATCCTGTGTATATAGCTAAGAGGGGAAGGGCCGAAAAACTTGGTTTGTAGAATCAACAGTCGTTAGGATGGTGCTCGCATTAAGATTTTGGGGAGGTGCTTCGTTATGGATGGTGCAAATACTGCTTGGATTTTGACCTCAACGGCCTTGGTGTTGTTTATGACTTTGCCGGGTTTGGCGCTGTTCTATGGCGGCCTTGTACGCTCGACAAACGTCCTTTCCGTCTTGATGCATTGTTTCGCCATAGCCTGCATGGCTTCGATCATCTGGTTGGTAGCGGGATATAGTATTGCATTCGCAGAGGGTACGCCGTGGTTAGGCGGATTGCAGAAGGCATTTTTGATGGGCGTTGGAAAGGATTCACTCGCCGGAGATCTACCCGAAGCTGTCTTCTTCATGTTTCAAATGACGTTTGCGATCATCACGCCGGCGTTGATTGTCGGAGCCTATCCGGAGCGCATCAAGTTCGGCGCGGTTATGCTATTTAGCGGACTCTGGATTCTGATCGTTTATGCACCTGTGACGCACTGGATCTGGGGTGGTGGCTGGCTTGGCGGAATGGGTGTTCTAGATTTTGCTGGTGGTCTTGTCGTGCACTTGACGGCGGGTGTCTCTGCTTTGGTTATTGTGGTTGTACTTGGATCGCGGCGTGGCTTTCCGACCGAGTTAAGGCCTCCTCACAATCCAGGTATGACCATGATTGGGGCCTCCATGCTGTGGGTTGGCTGGTTCGGCTTCAATGCCGGGAGTGCACTCGCGGCGAATGGTGATGCGGGAATGGCTATGGCCGTCACCCATATTTCAGCGGCAACCGGTTCCCTAGTCTGGCTATGTATCGAATGGGTCAAATTCGGCAAGCCGAGCCTTGTCGGGGTCGTAACGGGCATGGTCGCTGGATTGGCGACAATCACGCCAGCCTCCGGCTTTGTCGGCCCGATGGGTGCCTTGATCATCGGCCTCGCTGGCGGTCTCGTGTGTTACTACGCTGTCGGTCTGATTAAGCATAAGCTAAAGATTGATGACTCACTCGATGTGTTCGCCGTCCACGGTGTCGGCGGTGCAATTGGCACGCTGTTGGTAGCCTTCCTTGTTGATACGAGTTTTGGTGGCGGTGGCCTCGCTGAAGGTATGACAATGGGATCGCAGTTCGGCGTTCAGCTGACAGGCTTGATCGCAGTCCTAGTGTGGTCCTTGGTCGCGTCGTTCATCTTGGTTAAGATTGTTCAGGCGTTGGTCGGTCTTCGCGTCAGTGACGATGAAGAACTCGAAGGCCTGGACGTCACGTCGCACGGCGAAACCGGATATAATCTCTGAGCAGGAGGAGCGCGGTATGAAATTCATCGTGGCAATTATCCAACCCTTCAAACTTGATGCGGTGCGGGAAGGTCTTTCGGAACTGGGTGTCGAGGGGCTGACGGCAAGCGAGGTTCGTGGATTTGGCCGTCAGAAAGGGCATCGCGAGGTCTATCGGGGCTCAGAATACACGATAAACTATGTGCCCAAGGTAAAAATCGAGATCGCGGTTGGAGATGATATCGCGGAACGTGTCGTTGAGACCGTGCAGAACGTGGCTCAGACTGGAAAGATAGGTGACGGCAAAATCTTCGTCTTCGAGCTGAGCGAGGCTATCCGCATTCGCACCGGCGAGACGGGAGAGGGCGCGCTCTAATTTGCCAATGACCGTTGGTGGAGCGCGATCTTGCGCAATAAGTGGCGGAATTGTCGCCAGTCGATAGTGACTTTGGACGCGTTTTTCACCGTGTCTCCCCTATCACATCATATCTCCAGAGCAGGGGCTTACGAGGGCGTTCAGGTGAATGGGTCGATTGCGATAACCTGAAAGTGCTCTCCAATAAACCATGCAACATATAGATCGATGAAATTTCGTCCTGTTCATCGACGACGGGCAGGAATGGAAATGTGCCAATTCTATGGAAATTCTCACGTACACGATGCTGCGTTCCGAAAGGCACTTATTGAGTATTGAATGGGTGTGTATCTCGATAGGATGCGCGCGGCCAAATTAGAATCACCTTACGGCAAATTTTAGGCAAAATGTGTTCAAGCGCGATGGTGACTTAAGTGAGCGTAAAATACCTCTAGCGTAACCTCAAATTCAATTAGTAGATATTGCTGGACGGTGTTGTCTTTAACGCATTAATTTATATGAAGAAGATGGTGCCGCCGAGTGGAATTGAACCACTGGCCTCGCCCTTACCAAGGGCGCGCTCTACCCCTGAGCTACGGCGGCCCGCCACAAGAGCGCCTTATGCCACAGGGGTCTTTTCGGCGCAAGACGATCGCGACTTGGCCTCCTGTGGAGAAAACCGGTAAGGTCTTACCCACACTCCGACGTGATTTTGCATAATGAATTGACGGATGTCTTGATGCCGGATAAATCCTTGAAATCCGCCCCTCGGCTCAGCGAGAAGGGGCGTCAGGCGCAGGCGGCGCGCGAGGAACGTCGGGCCGAGTTGTTGCGCCAGAACCTGTTAAAACGAAAGGCACAACAACGCAGTCGTTCAAGCGACGGCGGCGCAAAAGACGCCTGAGGCCCCCTTTAATGCGAGGAATGAACAGCTAGATGTCGGTGGCGGACGCCACGACGCCGGAGCCCGCGCGGGAACTGACGGTGTTCAGGCGCTGGATGATCATGGTGGCGATCACCAGCTCGACCACCCTTTATGCAATGACGATCCTGATCGTCAGCGTGGTACTGCCGCAAATGCAGGGGAGCCTGTCGGCGACCCCGGACCAGATTTCCTGGGTCATGACCTTCAATATCCTGGCAACTGCGGTGGTGACGCCAATGTCGGGATGGCTTGCTGGCCGTTTTGGCTGGCGCAATGTGATGCTCTACTCCCAAGCGGGATTCTGCATCTCGACGTTTCTCTGTGGCATCGCCGATTCCCTCGAAATTCTTGTCTTCTACCGGATCCTACAGGGCGGTTTCGGTGCGCCGACAATCCCCTTGGCGCAGGCCATCATCCTCGACATTTTTCCCCGGCGCCAGCATAGCCTGGTGACCTCGATCTTCGGTATGGGCGTCGTCGTCGGTCCCATATTTGGGCCGATCTTCGGGGGAGTCCTGACAGAGCTCTATAATTGGCGTTACGCCTTCTACATGCTCGTACCATTGGCCGCGGTCGGCTTTGTCAGCCTGTGGGTATTTTTGAACGACGGTGGCCGGCAGTCGAACTTGCGGTTCGACTGGACCGGATTCCTTCTGCTTGCGGCATCGCTCGCCTCGCTTCAACTCGTACTCGATCGGGGACAGCGCCTCGATTGGCTGGATTCAAGCGAGATCATCATCGAGATCGTGATTGCTTGCTGCGCATTCTATGCCTTCCTGATTCATAGCTTCATGGCGGACAGACCTTTCCTCGATCTCCGGCTTCTGGCCGACCGGAATTACTCACTTGGTCTCCTGATCGTGCTGATCTACGGCATGCTGAATTTCACGCCGATGGTGGTGATGCCGCCGATGCTGAAGGATCTCGGCGGCTATCCGGAAGCCGTAATAGGAACCTTGCTGGGCACACGCGGAGCGGGCGCAGTGCTCGGCTTCTTTCTGGCGGGCCGGCTGGCACGTTTCGACCCGAAAGTGGGTATGACTATAGGTTTTTCCCTGCAGACCATATCCGGTCTTCACATGATGACCTTCGATATAAATGTTGGGATCACCGACGTAATGCTTGCGAGTTTCATGCAGGGAACGTCCGTGGGGCTTGTCTGGGTGCCTCTGGTCGTCGCCACATTCGCAACGTTGGACAAGCGGGTGCTCGGGGAGGCGACAGCCGTATTCCATCTTTTACGGAATATCGGCAGCAGCATCTTCATTTCGCTTAGCGTGACCATGATTATCCGGACTGGAACATCGAACTATGCGCGCATGACTGAATTCGTGACGCCGTTCAACGAACTGTTGGCATTCCCGCAATATCTCGAAATGTGGGATGCGGAGACCACGATAGGACTGGCGCGTATTGCTATCGAAGTGCAGCAGCAGGCCGATATGATCGGGTTCCTCAACGCCTTCGGCATTTATACGGTTGCGAGTGCTGCGGTCATCCCATTCGTCTGGATGGTGCGGATGCACAAACGGACGTGCGACGAGAGCTAACCGACTCGCGGGCAGATTATTGCTATTGGAACAAGGGTGTTGTCGATAAAAGATTCCCTAAATTACGGCGATTCATGAGCTTTCTCTCGCGCCTTGAGGTCGCCTTAATGTTCCGATAGGGAGAAAGGCGTGATGACCCCCCAATCTAGAATCGCGAGAATACATCAATGGCCCCTCGGGATGATGGCGCAAGGAGACAAAAAGTGAAGAAGGCGAGCGGTGGCGGAATGCCCCGTATCCGGATTGTGGGCGGGCATCGTTTGAACGGCGAGATTTCGATCTGTGGTGCAAAGAATGCTGCACTACCGTTGATGACCGCCGCATTGCTGACCGACGAACCATTGACCCTACGGAACCTGCCGCGGCTGGCGGATATCGCGACTCTATCCAGCCTTTTGACACATCACGGCGTTGATATTGAAGTTAACGGTACCGGTATGGCCAACCGGGGTCGGGTCGCGTATCTGCACGCGGCGGAAATCGCCGATACGACGGCACCCTACGACCTCGTCCGGAAGATGCGCGCGAGCGTTCTGGTTCTCGGCCCGCTGCTCGCACGTTGCGGCGTCGCACGCGTCTCTCAACCAGGTGGCTGCGCGATAGGCACGCGTCCCGTGGATTTGCACCTGAAGGGGTTGCAGCAACTGGGTGCCGAGATCGAACTCGATGGCGGTTATATTGAAGCACGCGCGCCGAACGGTCTAACGGGCGGTCACATCGTCTTTCCTTTCGTATCCGTCGGTGCAACCGAGAACCTTTTGATGGCCGCCAGTCTTGCGCGCGGTGAAACGATTTTGGTCAATGCTGCTCGGGAGCCCGAAGTGCAGGACCTGGCGAGATGCCTGGTCGCGATGGGGGCGAAGATCGATGGGATCGGTTCGGATACGATTACGGTTCAGGGGGTCGACCGTTTGAACGGGGCCGAACATGCTGTTCTGCCGGACCGGATTGAAACGGGGACCTATGCAATCGCAGCAGCCATCACCGGCGGCGAGTTGATGCTCCGTGGTGCCGAGCTGACCCATATCGAGAGCTTTGCCGACGCATTGCGTGCTGCGGGAGTGGATATCCTAGCCGATGACAGAGGGGTGCGTGTTTCTGCCTGCAATGGCCGTGTAACAGGCGTCGACGCAATGACCGAGCCGTATCCCGGGTTTCCGACGGATCTGCAGGCGCAGTTCATGGCGTTGATGACCGTCGCGGACGGCGCGGCGATGGTCACCGAGTCAATTTTTGAGAACCGTTTTATGCATGTGCCCGAGCTGGCGCGCATGGGTGCGAATGTTACCTTGCATGGCGCTTCCGCCTTGGTGCGTGGCGTGGGAAGCCTGACGGGTGCACCTGTTATGGCCACGGATCTGCGGGCTTCGGTCTCTCTCGTTCTTGCCGGTTTGGCTGCGTCGGGCGAGACGATCGTCAACCGTATCTACCATCTCGATCGGGGTTACGAACGTGTCGAGGAGAAACTCGCCGCATGCGGTGCGGAGATTGAGCGTGTTCGGGATTGAGGGCGGTAAGAACTCATATGCCTTACGAAGACGGGAGAAAGCTCAGCCTATTGGCGCGTGACGTACAAGACCTCGCCGTCATTTCTTCGATGCTTCAGGACGCGATCGTTCCGGTAGCCGATATGGTTTATCTTGAAAGGGAACAGTCCTTCATCATGGCGCTCAATCGGTTTTGTTGGGAAACGCCAACCGACGAGGCCGCAGATAAGCGGGTAAATGCCGGTCTTCGCTTCGACCGCGTTCAGCGCGTTCAGTTCCGCAAAATCGATCGTGAGCATCGGGAGCGGTTTGCCGTTTTACTTTCGGTCGCCTACGATTCCGGCGTCGTGACGATGCAATTCTCCGGCGATGGCGCGGTGCGTCTTGAAGTTTCGGAATTGCTCTGTGCGTTGAGCGATTTTGACGAAGCGTGGCCAACCATTTGGCGGCCGGAACATCAAACGCCCTAATCCGCGGCCGCTAGGCACCGTAAAAACGTTTGAGATAGGCGTCTGAAAACTTGCCGCTGTCGCGGTCTGCGGCGACGGATTCCGGGGAACGCTCGGCTGGTGCGCCGTAACCGCCGGCGCCGGGCGTTTCCACGGTCAACGTTTCCCCTTCCTTGAGTACAATACCTGACGGCTTGATCTCAAGCTGCGCTTCGTTCCCGTCTTCCTTGGTATGCACAAACCGTCCCATACCACCAGGTTGTCCGCCGAACACGCCCCATGGCTCATTGCCGAAACGTTCGCCGGCGCCATTGAAAATACAGTTGTGGCCGACCGGGGCGACAATGCGGCGTAATCCCAAACCGCCGCGATAGCTTCCCGCACCGCCTGAGTCCTCGACGAGGCCATAGCTCAGGACGCGGAGGGGGTACTCCATCTCGATGACTTCAACCGGCAGGTTGGAAGTGTTGGTGATGTGCACTTGAACACCGTCCTTGCCGTCGCGGTCGTTTCGACCGCCGAAACCACCGCCAAGCGTCTCGAGATAGAGATAGTCTTTTCCCGTGGCGGGGTCGGTGCCTGAAAAGACTGCGGTGGTGTTAGCTCCGTTGGCTGCGCCGACAATGGCCTCGGGGAGCGCCTCAGCGAGTGCCCCGATGACTACATCAATGATACGCTGGCTCGTGTTCGCACGGGCCGCGACAGGTGCGGGCGGTGCGCAGTTTAGTAGTGTGCCATGCGGACAGTCGATCTCGCAGACTTCGAGGACTCCTTGATTGTTCGGAACCTCCGGATCCAATAGCGCCTTCAGACAGTAGGCGACGGCCGCTTGGGTCGCGTTCAACGTGACGTTGATGTTGCCCGGGACCTGGCTTGCGGTTCCCGAGAAGTCGAACTTAATGCGATCACCAGTAACGTCGATTTTTGCCCTGATCGGGATATCCATGGTTCCGAGGCCGTCATCGTCCATCACGTCCTCAAATGTGTAGGTTCCATCCGGGATGCGGGCGACCCCTTCGCGCATGCGGCGCTCGGTTCGTTCAACTATTTCTCCGAAGGCTGATTGCAGCAACGCGATTGAGTAGGTTTCAGCAGCCTCTTTGAGACGGCGTTCGCCAAGTCGGCAGGCGGCAATTTGTGCATAATAGTCGCCACGCCGCTCTTTTGGAATGCGGACGTTGAGCAGAAGGATTTCAAATAAGTCTTCCTGCAGCACTCCGGCTCTAAACAGCTTAACCACGGGAATGCGCAGGCCTTCCTGGTAGATTTCCGACATACCGCCCGCCATTGACCCGGGCGCCATACCGCCGACATCCGCATGGTGAGCGATATTGCAAACGAAGGCGACTGGCGCGCCGTCGATGAAAACCGGCATGGCTAAATTGATGTCAGGAAGATGCGTTCCCCCTGCGACATGCGGATCGTTGGCAACAAACAAATCGCCTTCCTCAATGTCCTTCAGGTCGTATTTGGAAAGCAGATTCTCCATTAGACCGGTCATTGATGCGAGATGAATAGGCAGTGAATTTTCGGCTTGTACAATCAAGCGGCCATCAAGATCGCATATGGACGTCGAATGATCGCGTCGTTCCTTGATGTTTGTCGAATAGGCGCTCTTTGTCAGGGCGATGAAGGTTTCGTCCGTGATTGAGCGGAGCGCATTAAAGACGATCTCAAGCGTTATCGGATCAAGATTTGGATGTGTCGTCATGTCGACAACTCGATGATGAGGTTGAAGGCGTCGTCGACCGAGGCGTTGTCGCCGGGGTAGACGAGAGATGTTGAATCCAGTTGTTCGATCACTGCTGGACCGTCGATCTGATGGCCCGGTCGCAGTTCATTGCGGTGATACACTGTCGTCTCGAGGGCGGCGTCGCTATCAAAATGCACGCGCCGGCTACCACTTGCCACAGGTGCGTCTCTAGTTTTTTCGACCGACCCTGCGCCCGGGCGTTTGAGACGTCCCCAAGCGGTCAGGCGCAAATTGACAGCTTCAATCGGATCGTCCGGGTTGTGATAACCATATGCTCTGTCGTGGGTCTCAAAAAATGCATGCGCCAGCGCGTCCGGGGCGATCCGAAATCCGTCGGCTGCCATCTTCGCGCTGTCGGCGACGGGAACCGCCAGCTCGAAGTTCTGGCCGACGTACCGCATATCGAAAACAAGCTCCATCCAGCGATCAGCTTCGCCAATTTGTTCGGCGGAGAACCAGGCTTTTGCGCGGTCCAGTAGGCCCTGTATATGAAAGGCAATTGCCGCGATTCCCTCATCGCCGATTCGAATGCGGTCGCTCGCGACGAAGTCCTCCTTGAGATCCGAGACGACAAGCCCTTGCGCGCAAAGGATGCCGGGCGCTGGAGGTACGATAACCGTCTTCATTCCCAGTGTCCGCGCGACGTCGACCGCATGAAGCGGTCCTGCGCCGCCGAGCGCCATCAAGGAGAACCCACGTGGATCATGCCCTCGTTCCACAGATACCGTGCGGATTGCCCGAACCATATTAGCGGAGACGATACCGAGAACGCCGTGAGCGGTCTTCTCGATGGAAAATCCAAGGCGTGTTGCGATCGGATCAAACGCCGCTTTGGAAGGGGCGATGTCGAGCCCCATTTCACCGTCGAGAAGGCCGCGAGAGGAGAGCCGTCCGAGTATTAGATTTGCGTCCGACACCGTCGGTTCGGTTCCGCCGAGGCCGTAGCAGGCGGGCCCCGGAGTTGCCCCAGAACTCGCTGGGCCGACCTTGAGCAACCCATCCCGGTCGAACCATGCGATGGATCCGCCGCCTGCGCCGATTGTATTCACATCAACCATCGGCAGACGGACGGGAAATTCGGCGACTTTCTGATCGAATCCAATTCCCGCCTTGCCTTCTCTGATAAGCGCGACATCTGCGCTCGTGCCGCCCATATCGAGCGTGATGACATTCTTGTGGCCCGCGAGCTTGGCGATATGAACGGCTCCGACAACCCCAGCGGCCGGGCCGGAGAGTGCCGTTCGGATGGGAAAGTCACCGGCGCGTTCGACCGACATCAGCCCACCGGACGACTGATTGATCCCAATCGCCGCATTGGGGGCTCTTGTCGCCAAGCCGGCCCGAAGATTCTCCATGTAGAGGGTGACGACCGGCTGCAGATAAGCATTGAGGACGGTGGTCGAGAGGCGTTCATATTCTCGGAATTCCGGTTGAACGGCGCTTGAGAGAGAGACATAAACGTTTGGGAGTTTTTCTTGCAGAATTTTAGCCACCCGGCGCTCATGTGCCGAATTCAGGAAAGCGAATAAGAGACCGATCGCACAAGATTCTGCGCCCGAGCCATGCACGGCATCGACTGCTGCGTGTATTTGGGCATCGTCGAGCGCGGTTACCACATCGCCATCCGCACCGATGCGCTCGCGGAGTTCTATGCGGTGCTCTCGCGGTACCAGTGGAGGCGGTTCATCGGCTTTCAGATCGTACATTTTGGGGCGAATTTGCCGACCGATTTCAAGTAGGTCGCGGAAGCCTTCTGTGGTGATCAACGCAACACTCGCACCTTTGCGTTGAATGAGGGCGTTGGTCGCGACAGTCGTGCCGTGGGCGAAACGGGTAATATCGGCGGGTTTTACACCGTGATCGCAAGCGAGATCGTCGAGGCCGGCAAGAATCGCGTCGGCGGGATCGCTTGGGGTCGAGGGCCGTTTGTGGAG
>DJKK01000055.1:0-776 GCA_002434595.1 Alphaproteobacteria bacterium UBA6544
CGACGCAGCTTATACGCGAACAATTAAAGCCGGTCGATTTGACATTTCTTGATGTGCTCAATCTCTTGGGCTTTGAGCAGCTGACGATTAGTGACGGTAAGACGTTCTCTCATCAAATCATCCTGCGCCGCATTTAAGGAAGCTGATGATGTCTGATATCGACGCTGTACTATTCGCAAACGAAGCTTTCTACGTCAGCTTCGCCAGTGGCGATGCGGATGCTATGGATGAATTATGGTCGAGCAAGGCGCCGGTCAGTTGCATTCATCCCGGCTGGGAATCAATGAGCGGCCGGGAGGATGTGGTTGAGAGTTGGCGGAGCATCATCCGAGGTGGCGCTCCTGCAATTCGCTGCCGCGAACCGGAAGTATTTCTTTACGGCGATACAGCCACGGTTCTCTGCTACGAAGAAGTCGAAGGTGGATTTCTAATCGCTACCAACGTTTTCGTTAGGGAGGCGGCTGCCTGGAAGATGGTGCATCACCAAGCGGGACCGACCCGGGGCAAACCGCAAAATGATCCCGCAAACGAAGAAAAACCAAAGGTGAATTGAGGCGATTGTTTCAGCCGCCGGTGACACTCATGTGGCGTCCGACGCCCGGGCGCTGTTGGCGGCGGTCGATAATGAAATCGTGTCCCTTCGGCTTGCGTGAAATCGCATCGTCGATTGCCTCCGAAATAATGGCGTCGTCGGAACTGGCGCGAAGAGGCGCACGGAGATCAGCGGCATCCTCTTGCCCGAGGCACATGTAGAGCGTTCCCGTACACGTTAACCG
>DJKK01000055.1:1104-5093 GCA_002434595.1 Alphaproteobacteria bacterium UBA6544
ACGCGATTACAAGATTCGCAGAAATTGTGGGTCATTGGCGTAATAAACCCGATCCGCCCGCCCGTTTCGGCACATTCCAAATACCGTGCCGGTCCGCCGGTTGCGTGGTCACTCTCGTAGAGCGTCCAGCGCTTCTGCAACTCACCGCGCACCATCGAGAGCGGCCAATATTGGTCGAGACGCATTTCACCGCCGATATCACCCATCGGCATAACCTCGATGAAGGTGACGTCGTGGCCATTCTCACCGCACCACTGCACCATATCGTGTATTTCGTCGTCGTTGACGCCCTTGAGCGCCACGCAATTGATCTTTACAGAGAGCCCCGCATCGACCGCGGCTGAAACGCCCTCCATCACTCGATTGAACTTTCCCCAACGTGTGATCGCCTGGAATTTTTCCGGGTTGAGGGTGTCGAGGGAAACATTGATGCGGCGAACGCCGCAATCGGCCAGCTCTTGAGCATATTTCGCGAGCTGACTGCCGTTTGTCGTTAATGTCAGCTCATCGAGGGCGCCTGATTTCAGATGACGTCCGAGCCGTTCGAACAGCCACATGATGTTTCTGCGCACCAAGGGTTCGCCCCCTGTCATCCTCAGTTTCCGGACGCCGCGGGAGACGAACACGGAGCAAAGGCGGTCCAACTCTTCCAAGGTCAGGAGGTTAGCTTTTGGCAGAAAAGTCATGTCCTCCGCCATGCAATACACGCAGCGGAAGTCGCAACGGTCTGTGACTGATACGCGGAGGTAATCGACGCATCTGTCGAACGGATCAATCAGGGCATCGATGCCTGTCAAATACTGAGTACTTTGTTGCACTCTTGTTTCTCCGGTCACTCGCGCAACCTGGCACGAATTGATTCTACCCGCAGCCAAGAAAATATTGTTATCAAGAGCCGCTCAGCGCAAGTTATGACACCAATATTAGTGAAACTGTTTAATCTGCCAAGCTTACTCAGCATATTTGCGTCTAAGATTTACGTCGGTTTGGAATTACTGCGTTATAGACTTCGTTTAATTATTTTTTGGATTTAGGTTAAATTGCGTCCGGAAAGATAAAGGCGTTATTCGTCGCTGTTTTGGCCGTGTTGGCCCTTTGTGGGTTGTCTGCAGTCTTTGTCGTCCGCGAGGCAGAAAGCGCGCAGAAGGAATTTGGAAAGAAGAGTCGGTATGATGTGGTGCAATTTGTCACGGTATATGTTGAACGAATACGCGAGTAAAAGAGAAAGTATCTCGCCGTATTTGCGGAGAATAATTGTAGTCTCCCAATCTAGGGACTGGCCAGTTTCCAGGTTATCCGGCCAACGCGCAAGCACGCGCGTACAGTTTGGTATTGCTATTTCAAAGAATACAAATCGCGCTCGCGGACGATGGTATCCGATCGCGGCCAGTACGATCGTGTTAAGAAATGGGCAGGCTGCAGTAACGCCAATGAAGATTGCGTGTGCATAATCAGGAATACCGAGTCTGCCGTGAATTTGAGCGGCCAAAATCCGGAGACCATCGCGCGGCGGATGAGATAGAGCGTCCCCTGCTTCGCTTGCAGGTCGGCGGGATCGTAAGCATATTTCTGAAATGAAAGAATTTGCGCTGCGGCCAAAACCGGACGATCCTGCATTGACGGAACGCGTCGCGGGAAAGGATCACAATGGCGATCCGGTCGAGGCACATGTGGTTGTGGAACGACCCCTTACCCTATTCTTAAATAGACAGGAAATTGTCACGATGATGACGATTTGCGACTATCCGGACTACTTGGCGGTAGGCTACCTGATCAATCAGAACATGCTTGATCCGAAACAACGGATCGTGTCTATCGATTATGAACAAGACATAGAAACGGTCGTGGTGCGCACAGAGAATGAAACTGATTTCGAGGAAAAACTTCGGCAAAAAACACTTACGTCAGGTTGCGCGCAGGGTACGGTATTCGGCGATTTGATGGAGAAATTCGAGACAATCGTATTGGCTCCGGAAGCGGAACTGAGGACATCCTGGCTCTATTCGCTGACTAGGAAAATCAATACCGCGCCGAGCTTATACCTCCATGCAGGAGCTATTCATGGCTGTGTCCTTTGCGAGGAGGACAGGCCGTTGGTCTATATGGAGGATGTGGGGCGGCACAATGCGATCGATAAAATCGCTGGCTATATGGCGCTGCACGGCATCGGGCCTGAAGGCAAAATTTTCTACACCACTGGCAGATTGACTTCTGAGATGGTCATAAAGACGGTCCAGATGGGCATACCAGTTTTGGTTTCTCGATCCGGATTCACAGCTTGGGGTGTTGAGCTAGCCCGCCAAGCGGATCTCACATTGGTTGGACGCGCGCGAGGCAAGCGATTTCTGGTGCTGGCTGGCCAACAACGCATCGTTTATGACGCCGATCCGGAAGCAATCACCGAGGAATCTCGTATTTCGGGCCGGAAGGCTGGTCGGCCCTGACGTGTTGGCATGAGTGATGGCATGATTTCTGGTGTTTCAGCTGTGTTGTTGGCTGGCGGCCAAGCGCGGCGCATGGGTGGTGTGGACAAGTGTCTTCAGTTACTCGGCGGAAAAACGCTGCTGGCGCGCGTGTTGGAGAGAATAGAACCGCAAGTGGGGCCAATCCTGCTAAACGCAAATGGCGAACGGGAAAGGTTTGAGTCCTATGGATTGCCCGTTGTCGCGGATGTTGTATCAGGTTATGCCGGTCCGCTTGCGGGAATCCTAACGGGATTGAGGTGGACCATAGAGAATGCGGACACCTGCAAATGGATGGTCAGTGTTCCGACGGACGCACCATTCATTCCAACGGATCTTGTTTCGTCCCTTATGGCCGGCATTGAGGAGAATGGGGGCGAGATTGCTTGCGCCGTATCACGCGGCCGGACACATCCTGTTGTCGGAATTTGGCCGGTCGCCTTGGCAGAAGCGTTGGAACGCGCCCTGGTCGATGAAGATATTCGAAAGATTGATCACTGGACTGCGCTATATCGTTTGGTTGAGGTGGAATTTCCGGCGGACAACGTCGATCCGTTCTTCAACGCCAATCGTTTGGAGGATCTGGCAGAAGCAGAACGTCTATTGCCGCTCAAGCGTTAGAAAACGGCCATGCGGACGCATCGCCGCGACGGCTCCACCTTCCATAACTGTTCGCAGCAGAGCCTCCGTATTTTTGGCGACAAACCCGCAGATGGCATTTACGCCCCAGTCGAATAAGGTCGGGCTAAGGGGCGCGCTGGGGCCAACGAGTACGATATGCGCGTCCTTTGTTAAGGACAGTAGATCTGAAAGACTGCCGTTGATTAAGGCCGAAGCCGTAATCAGCACATGTTTAGCATTCGGTAGCAGGTCGGCTGCAGCACTCTCTGGATAGCAGCCCATCCTAGAATCGCGTTCTATCACCGCGGCATTAGGGACGCGGGTCGCGAGGCCCGGAAACTGGCCGACCACCACTGTCTGTTTGCCAAAATCCTGGATAAGGTCAAGCCCGTTCGTGTCGTTTCCCTCCAGATCGAAGCGGTTGTGAAAGGCATTTATGGCGGCATATCCGATGGATTTCTCGAATACGTTTTCAGAGTTCGTGAGGTTTGCGAGTTCCGCGAGTTTTTGTCCGGCATAACTGCCGGGAACCGGTGGCCCGTTGCAACTGCTGGTTCCGCGTGTGGGACTGTGTGCCAGACCGACACCAAGAGGACCTACCACGGCTGTCCAATTGAGCCCGATGAGGACATGTTCAGCTTTGCCGCTTAGATTTATCGAAAGTTGGCTTGCCAAAGATTGCGGACGCTGGGTTTGATTACCATTGCTCTGGGTCATTGTTGCCTCTGACTGCTCGAACCTTTATCGCGGCGCTTACCAATCGGGCCTGCTGTCTCTTTAAAATTTCAAACTTCTTGAATTCAATTATATTCCCGCAAGGAATCTAATTTATAAACGGTAACTATGAATTTGATCCTCGCCCCATGAATTGGTGCACGTTTTATGATAGGAAACGTAGGATCAAAG
>DJKK01000020.1:0-323 GCA_002434595.1 Alphaproteobacteria bacterium UBA6544
ACAAAAGCCGAAAAAGACGGCAACGAATATGTGGTCAATGGCCAAAAAGTATGGACGAGCCGAGCGCTGCACTCCGATTTGATGCTGCTCTTGGCTCGCACGACACCTGCGGACAAGGTCGAAAAACGCATCGACGGTATTTCCGTCTTCCTGGTCGACTTACGTGACGCAGTAGGCAACGGATGCGAAATCAAACCGCTCGATGCGATGATCAATCACAACACGACCGAAGTCTTCTTCGACAATTGCCGAATTCCGGCAAACGCGCTGATCGGCGACGAAGGCAGAGGCTTCCGCTATATCCTGGATGGCATGAACGCCGA
>DJKK01000020.1:628-9245 GCA_002434595.1 Alphaproteobacteria bacterium UBA6544
TATCCTGGATGGCATGAACGCCGAGCGAATCCTAATTTCGGGAGAGTCCATCGGAGATGCCCGGTACTTCACAAAGAAAGCCGTCGACTATTCGAACGAACGTGTCGTCTTCGGTCGGCCCATCGGTAGCAATCAGGGCATCCAATTCCCCATCGCCGCGGCCTATGCGGAAATCGAAGCCGCCGACCTCATGGCTCGCAAGGCCGCGGCTCTCTTCGATGCCGGTGTCGATTGCGGCGCGGAAGCAAATATTGCCAAGCACCTAGCCGCGGAAGCCGCCTGGAAAATGGGTGAGGCAACGATGCAGACCTTTGGCGGATTCGCTTTTGCGAGAGAGTACGATATCGAACGCAAATGGCGGGAGGCACGGCTCTACCGTACCGCGCCGATTTCGACGAACCTGATCCTTAGCTATATCGGACAGCACGTGCTCGGTATGCCGCGTTCCTTTTAGAGGCTTGACATGTCGCACCCACCGCGCCGTTCGATGCTTTTCGTCCCGGCAATCCGCCCGGACCGGTTCCATAAAGCCATCGCAACCGGCGCCGATATCGTCATTGTGGATTGGGAAGACGCGATCATACCGACTCGTAAGGCCGAGGCGCGCGTATCCGTCGGTGGATTCTTCAGCGAACTGACCGATCGCCCCGTGCTACGGTACCTGCGTATCAACAGCCCGCGATTGCCTGAAGGCCTCCGCGATCTCGAGGCCCTCTTCGAGATGGAGCACCTGCCGGACGGCATCATGATTCCGAAAGTCGAATCACCGGAGGAAGTTCGTTGGATGGCAGAGATGCTGAGGCCTTATCGCGCCGATATTGAACTTTTCCCTGCGGTAGAGACAGCAAAGGGTGTGCGTGCTGTCGCGGAAATCGCGCTGGCATCGACATCCACAACAATTCTCGGGTTCGGCGCTGTCGACCTCGTTGCGGAGACCGGATCGGACCTCAGCTGGGATTCATTGCTCTACACACGCAGTCAGGTCGTTCTGGCGGCGACCGAAGCGCGCATCGAAGCCCTCGATACAGTGTGGATCGAGATTAACGACCAAGATGGCTTGGCAGAAGAATCACGCAAGGCGCGGGCTCTCGGCTTCTCCGGAAAAGCGGCGATTCATCCCTCTCAGGTTGCCCCAATCAACGCCGCCTTCAGCCCGACAGACGACGAAGTGGCCACAGCCAAGCGCATTATCAAGGCCGCCTCCGGCGACTATTCGGGCGCCGTGCAGGTTGACGGTAAGATGATTGATGAGCCGGTTGTCATTGCAGCGCGGCGCACACTCGCCCGCGCCGAACAAATTGCTGCGGCTTCCTAGGATCGACCGATGCACAATTTTCCTTACATTTCATGTCGGCGGTCGCACTACCACACTGACGTTTTCTTTGGAACGACTTCGCCGAGAACATTTACGATCCAAAGACGGCGGATCTAATGCGCTGTATCAGTGCCATACCCCTCGCCGATTCTGTTACAAAATGTGGATCGCGCTTTCGCACGAATGTCAGCATCAAACTTAATTATGGTTTCTACCTCAGGCGGGACACAGCCCCCTCAAAAGGGGAGTTAAGCGACATTCTGACAAGCCGTGAGTTAAGGGCGAAGTTCCATTTTCTCGTATCCCCATGTGTGGGCGCTGCCGGTGAAGCACTGCTGCACAAAACAATCATGAACTTCGAGAACGAGTCGGTGCACGACCTGTTCCAGCGTACTATGCCGGCGACCAATTTGGCGCTGGCGGGAGAAGACTGAGATGAGCTACGGCACCCGCGAAGTTGGCCCGAACAGATACCGCGAAGATATCGGCCGCTATTATGAGGATTTCAAGATTGGTGCGGTCTACGAACACCGGCCCGGGCGGACTATCAACGATGCGGACAATAGCTGGTTCACCCTTCTTACGATGAACACCCACCCACTCCACTTCGACACCGAATACGCTTCGCATAGCGAATTCGGCAAGCCGTTGGTGAATTCATGCCTAACGCTTTCGATGGTCGCCGGTATGTCGGTAAGCGATACCAGCCAAAAGGCCATCGCCAATCTCGGATGGACCGACATCAAAATGCCGCATCCGGTGTTTGTCGGCGACACACTTTATGCAGAATCCGAAGTGCTGGACAAGCGCGGGTCCAAATCTCGGCCGACGCAAGGAATTGTAACGGTGCGGACGACCGGAACGAATCAAGACGGTGCCGTGGTCATGACATACGAAAGAAGCTTCCTCGTCCCGAAACAGGGGCATAGCGTCGATGACAAGGTCGCCGCCGCAGGCGCTTAGGCGTCGATTGAGGTCCTCGTGAATCGTAAAGACCACAACCGCCGTAGCATCATCTTCTACTCGGCACTCGAACCCGAACGTTGGGAAGACGGCATAGCGTCGGGTGCCGATATGTTCTGCCTCGATATGGAAGACAGTACGGTTCCGGCCCGGAAGCAGGAAGCACGCGAGGTATGCCTTCCCCTATTTACTAGGGCCGCCGAGCGACCGGTATTGCGAACTGTCCGTATGAACGTCATCGGAACTGACGAAGCGGTGCGCGATATGTTGGCAATTGCCGACCTGGCGGCCCCGCCCGACGGCGTGGTGATACCGAAAGTCGAAAGCGCGGAACAAGTCCAATGGGTCGCCGGCATCCTCGCGCCGCGGCACCCAAATCTCGAGTTGATCGTCCTTATCGAAACCCAAAGAGGTTTGGCAAACGCACGCGCGATCGCGAAGGCCGCACCCCAGATATCGACACTTTTCCTGGGATACGCCGACTTCAGCGGCGAAATCGGTTCAGATATGAGCCAAGGAGCACTTCATCATCTGCGCAGCAGGATCGTACTGGCTGCATCAGAAGCAGGCCTTGACGCAATGGACGGACCCTTTTTCCAACCGAACGACACCGCCGGACTTCTGGAAGAGACGAAGGCCGTCGCCGCTATGGGCTTCACCGGAAAGGCATCTTATGACGCCCAACAAATTCCCCATATTCATGGAGTCTTCACCCCGGACGAAGAAGCCATAGATTATGCCCGGCGGGTGAAGTCCGCGGTCGAGGCGAGCCCAACGGGTGCGGCACGTGTCGACGGAAAAGCAGTCAACAAGGCGAACGTCAAATCCGCCGATATTGTCCTGGAAACCGCGGAACGCCGCGGTGTCCTTTAGTTCAAAGAAGGAGCACTAATGCCCGATTCAGCGATGATTGAAGAACAGGATACTTTGATCCTGCAGACCCTGGAACAATTTCTCGAGCGCGATGTGCGCCCGCATGTAATGGAACTTGAGCATAACGACACCTGGCCGGAGGAAATCGTTTACAAAATGGCCGAACTTGGCCTGTTCGGCGCCATTATCGACGAAGAATACGGCGGGCTCGGCCTATCCTGCGCGACCTATGCCAAAATTTGCGAGAAGGTCGCTCACACCTGGATGTCGCTTGCCGGTATTTTCAATTCGCATCTAATCATGGCCTCCGCCGTCCAGCGGTTCGGCACCGATGAACAGAAGAAGAAGTGGCTGCCAAAATTTGCGACCGGTGAATTACGTGGCGGTATCGCGTTGACGGAGCCGAATTGTGGCACTGACCTCCAGTCAATCCGGACGCGCGCCGCCAAGGATGGTGACGATTATATCATAAATGGCACCAAGACGTGGATTTCGAACGGTATCCACGCTCATGTCATGGCGATCCTCACAAAGACCGACTGGGAAATCGAGCCGAGGCATCGCGGGATAAGTCTCTTCCTCGTTGAGAAAGGCGAAGGTTTCCGGGCGTCCAAGAAGCTGGAAAAACTGGGCTACAAGGGAATTGATTCGGCCGAACTCCTCCTCGAAGACTGCCGCGTTCCCGCCAACCAATTGATCGGCATGGACCCGGGCAACGGCTTTAAGCAGATAATGGGTGGACTGGAGCTGGGCCGTATCAATGTCGCCGCACGAGGGTGTGGCGTTGCATCAGCGTCACTCGACGAGGCTGTGAAATATTCGCAACAACGCGAGACCTTCGGCCAGCCGATTGCCAACCATCAGGCCATTCAATTGAAACTCGCTGACATGGTCACAAAAGTCGAAGCCGCTCGGCTTCTGACCTATCGTGCGGCAGAAGCCTACGATCGAGGTGAACGCTGCGATATGGAAGCGGGAATGGCCAAACTGTTCGCAACGGAAGCGGCTATCGACAATTCCATGGACGCAATGCGAGTGCATGGCGGCTACGGCTATTCGAAGGAATTCCCGGTCGAACGGTTCTACCGAGACGCCCCGCTCCTCACCATCGGCGAGGGTACGAATGAACTGCAAAGAATAATTATCGCCAGACAGTTGATTCAGCGGAATCCGATCTAGGTCAGCTACATGCTGATTGTGTTGGGCAAGGCGGCTTCGACCGGCCGCAATCTATTTTTCTGCGTGATTTCGCAGCAAATTGCGTCATCGGGGGGAACAGAGAATGCTTCCCCTTGACGGCTGCCGCATCCTTTCCGTCGAGCAGTATGGAGCCGGCCCCTGGGGCACGCAGTACCTTGCGGACCTCGGCGCCGAAGTTGTTAAAATCGAGAATCCATCGGATGGCGGTGA
The DNA here is from genome assembly GCA_002434595.1 of Alphaproteobacteria bacterium UBA6544. Classification (GTDB taxonomy): domain Bacteria; phylum Pseudomonadota; class Alphaproteobacteria; order UBA8366; family UBA8366; genus UBA6544. The sequence continues at coordinate 5,190 of DJKK01000020.1, forward strand.
TATGGCACGCCCCTTGGGGCCATACTTCCTCAACGATGGCTGCGGTTCTGCGGATTCCCAGTTTTATCAGACGTTCAATCGAAACAAGAAAAGCCTGACCCTCGACCTCCAGCAAACAGAAGGCCGGACTATATTCCACGACCTGGTCAGGACATCAGATGCCGTAACGTGCAACCTGCGGGGCGATGTACCATCAAAGCTCGGGCTTACCTACGAAACTCTCGGCAAAATCAATCCAAAGATAGTCTGTTGTCACCTCACCGCCTACGGACGCGAAGGAGAGCGGGCGTCTTGGCCTGGATACGACTACCTGATGCAGGCTGAAGCCGGCTGGTTCTCACTGACTGGGGAACCCGATACGCCCCCTGCCCGATTTGGCCTTTCCGTTGTAGACCTGATGACCGGCTTGTTGCAAGCCTACGCAACGACCGCCGCCATCATAGGTGCACGTGCCGAAGGCAAGGGCCGGGATATCGATGTCAGCCTGTTCGACCTGGCACTCTCGAACCTTTCGTACCCGGCGACTTGGTTTTTGAATGGCGGTCATGTTCAAGGGCGCGAACCACGTTCAGGACATCCGTCATTAACGCCTTGCGGCGCCCAGAAAACAAAAGACGGCTGGATATTCCTGATGTGCAACAAGGAAAAGTTCTGGCCGACCCTCTGCGACATGATCGATAGGCCGCAGTGGGGCCAGGACCCGCGCTACGCCACGTTCAAGGAGCGTCTGGAACGCCGGCCCGAAATCACGAAGATGCTGGACGAGGCGTTGTCCGTTCGACCAACCGGGGAATGGCTCGATCTTTTCGCAGGCAAGGTCCCGGCTGCGCCCATTCTCGACGTAGAGCAAGCACTTGAGAATCCGTTCGTCACGGGTAACGGAAAGTTACAGGATATTACGCATCAAAGCGGAACTCCCTTTCGTCTCGTTGCCTCACCGGTCAAATGCCCGGGCGACGAGATACCGAACCGTCCCGCACCGGTACTTGGCGAACATACAGATCAAATTCTGTTGGAAATTGGTATGGCGGAAAAAGATCTGCAGCGACTCCGCGCCGAAGGTGTGATCTAATGGCCATCGCATCGCTCCCGAAGGGCTCCGGCGAGCCACGATATATGGCACTCGCGCGGCGATTGGCGAAGGAAATCCGCAAAGGCAAATATCCCATTGACACGCTCTTGCCCACCGAAGCGGAGCTAACCGCGAAATACGGCCTCAGCCGGTTCACTGTGCGGGAGGCGATCCGCCAGCTCCAATCGCAAGGTTTGGTTCTCCGCCGGCAAGGCGTCGGCACACGCGTTCTCACAGAAGAGCCTATTCACCATTTCTTACAGAGCCGGAATTCGGTCGAGGAAGTTCTGCAGTACGGCATTCAATCGCTGCTCAAGGAAATGGCAATGACCAAGGTCAAAGCTGACGCGGGACTGGCTGAACGAATTCGCTGTGCCGAAGGTGAAAAATTCCTGAAGATCGAAGGGATTAGAATGCCAGTCGATAATCCGTCGGGTTCACCGGTATGCTGGACAGAAATTTTCGTCTTATCGGAATTCGCCGGGATCAAAGACCAGGTTGGCCGAGGCAATGTACTGATCGCCAACCTTATAGAGGATCGTTACGACAAGCGGGCGATTGAGATTCATCAGGATATTACGGCGGTCAGTTTCCCGGGAGATATTGCGCAGAAACTGGGCGTGCGCTCTGGCAGCCCAGGCCTCCTCGTGCGGCGCTGGTACATGGGAAGCGACGACCGTGCCTTTGAAATTACGGTGAGCCTGCATCCAGGAGAGAGTTTCAGCTACTCCATGCGTATGCGACGAGACGCAGAGACCTGACGTGTGTCGGAAACACGATTCCCTTTAGCAGCTATTCCCTGGTCTTCGGAATCTCCACGTCCGACATCTGCTCAATAACTTTCGCCAATTCGGTCATATCACCTGGGCCATACCCCATGGCGCAGGCCTGCATGAGGAGATGATGCACCGTATTGCCAACCCATTGCGTCACGCCCAGACGCTCTACCTCGTCGCGCCATAAAGTAACGTCCTTTTGCGAGATATACATCGGACCGCCAAGGTCGAACTTTCGGTTCATGACGTGGCGCGGTACCTTCGTCAGACTGGCACTATTCTGCCCCGAACCACTGTTGATGACGGCAAGCATTTTCTCAACATCGATCCCAGCCTTGGCGCCCAACACCATGCCCTCAAGGCAACTCGCGAGGTTGGTCAGAGACATCATGTTATTGACCATTTTCACCACTTGCGCCTGTCCGACCCGGTCTCCGATATAGAAAACGTCAGCCGCAAAAGCCTCGATCAGCGGTTTTACACGCTCGAAAACCGCTTGCGGCCCAGAAGCAATCGCCGTGATCGTTTTATCCCAAGCGCGTTGTGTTCCCCCTGTGATCGGACAGTCGAAGACATCGATACCTTTCGCGCCAAGCACTTGCTCGATCTCGCCTACCGCTTCCGTACCCATCGTTCCCAGATTGACAAAGGTCTTGATCGCGGTACCGTAGATCACGCCGTCCGGACCGGCCCCGACCGCTCGAAAGCTATCAACGCTGGGCAGACATGCGAATACCGTTTCAGCTTGTGATGCCACCTCTACAGGTGACGCTGCGATATGCGCCTGTTTCTCCGCAAGCGTTTGTGTCACCGACGTGTCGACGTCGTAGACCGACATGCTCTTTTCATGGTCGAGGATATGCGTTGCCAGGGGCAGACCCATGTTTCCAGTGCCTATGAATCCCGCGGTCATATCAAAGTACCTCTTCACGTTGCTCGGCCGATGGACGTCGGCGGTGTAATCGCTAAATTAGGAGGGGTCGGTTCGCCGGCAAGCAATTCAATATCACCGGTAAACAGAGCTAGTCCACATGATCACGATTTACGGCCTTAAAAACTGCGACACGTGCCGCAAAGCGCTGACGTGGTTGACGGCGGAGGGCATCGCTCACGAATTCAAGGACCTCCGCGCCGACGGGTTTTCCGACGAACAGCTCCGCACTTGGATCAACGAAGTCGGTTGGGAGACATTGCTAAACCGGCGCGGCACGACATGGCGGAAGCTTCCCGAAACGGACAAAGACGGTGTCGACGAGGCGAAAGCCGCCGCACTCATGCGGGGACAACCGGCACTGATCAAGCGGCCCGTCTTCGAGACAGGCTCCGGCATATTCGTCAGTTTCCAGGCCGATGAAATGGAAGCCTTAAAGGCCGCAAGCTGATCCTTTGACGTTAGCCCGCTTTCGCACGATTCTTCTCCAACCATAAATCGACTATGGCGACGGTCTGATCGACCGTATCAAGCTGCATGCCGTTCTCCACGGCGATCGTCTTCACCAGACAATCAGCCCGTTCGATATTCGGTGCGCCAGCAAGGAGTGCCCGCGCGGCGGAAGACGGCTTCGCCAGACCATTTGCGGCATTGGCATATTTCTCGAACGGGACGAGGTCGCTCATATCCGCGCCCATTGCTTCACAAACCTGTTTGACGAAGTCGTAGACACGGCGTGAGGCATCCATATCAGTATGCACAGAATCCCGGATCGAGCGCATCTCGTCCTGCTGCACACAGCGATAGTTCCCGGTCAGCAGCATTGCCCACTTCGCTAGCGGCACAAACACGGAATCGTGGACTTTCAGCTTGACCGGTAACTCCGTCTCACCACCGTCGACCGGGTAGCGGATCGCCTCGATATCGGCCTGTATTTGCCGAAGGATAGCGGTCGCATCATCGGATTCGAAACGCGCAGCCTTGAAGTTTGTAGGCAGACTCACTTGCAACACATTAAGCGGCTCTTCCGGCGGCCTGAAGGCCTGAGGGTCAGGGCTACAAAGGGTAATATTCTTCGATTCGACGTTCTCCCAAACACTGGGATCCGTATAACAATGCGTCAATTTTGACGTATCGAGGTCGGGAATGCGCCCCAGATACGGTAACGGCGGCATATTCATGATGGACATGCACGGCTTTCCCGATTGCCCGACACGGTCGAGGAGCTCCCGCACGCCAGGCGAGCGATATTGCGGTTCCTGCATGGCCAACACGAC
>DJKK01000271.1 GCA_002434595.1 Alphaproteobacteria bacterium UBA6544
CTGGTCCAGTTCCTCTGTATCGAAGCGTCACAACGCCTCCGGCTCCCCCCCTTTGCCGACCCGACCCGCCGCTGTCAGTGGTCAGCGCGTACTCTTCGATCGAAAACGGATAGGAGGCCTCAACCCGCTCGAGACTGGCGCTCGGCGTCCCGCCTGGGTTCTGCATACCACCGATATTAACCCAACCGTCCTCGTCCTTATTCGCGCCGAAGCCGCCTTTGTTGGAAAAATAGTGGTAGATGTATGAACCCGTCTTGGGTTCGTTACCGGCGATAACATATCGAAATCTCCGGGCAGCACCCGCAACCACCACATCAGGTGCCGCACCGGCCATCGCACGAATAACCGATTCGATTATTACGGCGGCAGCGAATGTCGTGCATCCGGTCACCGGCGCAGGCGGCACAGGATCCACAAGGCTTCCCTTGCGGGTGAGAACTTTTATCGCCCGCGTGCTCCCTTCGTTTAGGACCTGTTGGTCGTTGCTGAGATAGAAAAAAGCAATATAGACACAGGCGCTCGTATTCGCGATCGGACTGTTAAAATAGGCGGCGACCTGGTCGCCGACTTCGCGGAAATCGACTTCGACTTCGCCTTCTCGGACCGTAACGGTAACCGGCACGGGATAGCGTTCCGTCGATACGCCGTCGTTATCCAGATAACTAACGCTTTTATAGACACCCGGTTTCCACTGCTGGATATGCGCCCGCATGGCCGCTTCCCCGGCGTCAAGAATCTTCGCGCTGCATAGATCGATCCGGTCCGTCCCGTAGCGGTCGAGCAGCGCATCGAGACGCTCTGCCCCGACATCCACTGATGCCAACATCGCTAATATGTCGCCGTGCGTATCTTCCGGCTTTCGCGTGTTCTCGCAGACCATGCGCAAAATGTCTTCGCGCAAACCGGAACCATCCGCGAGTTTGACGGGCGGGATGCGAATCCCTTCATGAAATATCTCGGTGGCACTCGGACTGTATCCGCCAGCCGAAATACCGCCGGTATCACTTTGGTGGGCTCGAATCGCGACCCAGAAGCGAATTTCGTCATCCCGAAAGACAGGTTTAACTAAAGTAATATCAGGCAGGTGGCTGCCGCCCCAATAGGGGTCGTTGGCCATGATCACGTCATCCGGTCCCACGCGGCCGCAAAAATCCTCGGCCATCGCGCGTACCGCAAATGGCATCGCCCCCATATGAATTGGCGTACGTTCCGCTTGCGCGACAACCTGCGCATCTCCGTCCAGCACAACAGCCGACAAGTCACGCGACTGGTTTAGCAATGGCGAGAAACAGGTGCGGACCATGGTTTCAACAATTTCTTCGGAAACAGATAACAACTTCTGGCGCACGACGGCTAATGTCAGTGCGTCAATCTCCAAACCGGCCTTACGACTGACTCCATTCATGTCCGATTCTCCGACGGCGTAATGATCAAGCTTCCATAAGGATCGATGACCGCACCATACTGTTCCGGCAGAGCGACCGTCGTTGATTCGGAATCCACTAGAGCGGGTCCCGTAAGCCGCATGCCCGGCTTTAAATCGTCAAACCAATAGCAAGGCGTATCAATCATCGTTCCCTGATACGTCTGCCGGGTTCCTCTTTGGGCCGAGACCGGGTCATTACCCCCTGTCTCTTCTTTCGGTAACGACAATGAGGGTAGTATCCCATAGGCAACGAGACGAACCGAGTCGATGACAATCGCATTTCGCTCGTGCACATGGCGATACAACGCGCTGTAAACCTTCTCGAATGCTTCCACCATCCAGATGGCATCACCATCCTTCGATAAATTCGCACCCGAAACTTCGACCGGTATTGTGTAGACTTGACGCAAATAGCGGCAATCCAAAAGCCGAGTGAAACGTATGTCCTCGGACGTAAATCCCTCATCACTAAGGGCCGCCACTGCTACGGCTTCCATTTCGGAGAAGAACAGCCGGACGTCTTCCGTTTTCATATCAAGCAAGTTCTTACCGACCACTCGCTGATAATCATGCCGGACATCGGCGGCGAGAAATCCGAGCGCGCTCAACACCGATGCCTCGCGCGGGACGATCGCTCGGGGAATCTCTAGCTCCTGCGCCACGGCGGCAGCATGAAGGCCGCCTGCGCCCCCGAACGAAAAAATTGTGAACTCACGCGGGTCCAACCCACGGCGTACCGTGTTGGCGCGCATGCCTTCGGCGATCCGTGCACTCGCAAGAGCATTGATCGCGAGGGCCGCTTCTTCCGCTGGCAACCCAAGCGGCCCTGCGACGTGCTCTTCTATGGCTTTCGCCGCCAACGACCGATCTAAAGCCAAACGACCACCGAGAAATGTTTCCTGCGCGATCAATCCCAAAACCAAGTTTGCATCCGTTAAAGTCGGCTCCGTTCCACCTTGCCCGTAACATGCCGGCCCCGGCGAAGCGCCCGCGCTATGAGGCCCAAGGTCGAGAATGCCGCCGGGATCGATCCAAGCGACACTGCCGCCGCCCGCCCCGAGTGCGGAGATATCCAACGCCGGGATCGCAATCTTCACTTCACCGAGCTGTGTCTCTTGGCGTTCAAGTGGTTTACCGTCTTCGATTAGACAGATATCCGTGCTCGTACCGCCCATATCATAGGTCACGACCCGAGGCTCATCGGTCAATTTCGCAAAGAGGGCCCCGGCCATCGCGCCGCCCGCCGGGCCGCTGGTCACGGCGCCTACCGCGTGCCGAACGGCATGGTCGAGGGGCAGCACGCCGCCGGTCGATTGCATGACCAACACCGGTGCCGCAAGCCCTTCGTTGCCAAGCTTCGTCGCAAGCTGCTCCAGATAACCACCGAGCCCTGGTCCAACATAGGCATTTACTGCCGCGGTACTTACGCGGTCGTACTCGCCGTCCCGCCGCAACACCTCATGCGACAATGATACGAAAGGTGCCCAACCGCTCTCTGCAACGATTTCTCGAACGCGGCTCTCATGCACACCGTTCCGGTGCGCATGTAGAAAAAGTACGACCAGTCCTTCGACCTGTTTGTCTTGCAGTGCCTTGATCGCCACGCGAACGCCATCTTCGTCGAGCGATTTTTCCACTTCGCCCTTCGCATTCACGCGCTCATTGACTTCAAGTCGCTTTGGCCGTTCGATCAGAGGATCCGGCGGGGCCATGCGGATGTTGTATCGATTCTGCTTACTGCCGTCGCGTAACTCGATGACATCGCGAAATCCGGTGGTCGTGATTAATCCAAGCTCAGCCCCTTTGCGTTCCACGACCAAATTCGTTGCGACCGTAGACCCGTGAATAAACAATCCAGTCGCACGCAACATGTCCTGAAGCGTCAACGCCATGCGTTCTGCCAGCAAAGAGAGACCCTCCATGACGCCGCGGGATGGGTCGTCGGGTGTCGACGGGGTCTTAGCCGTGTACAGCCGGCCAGTGGCGTCGACACAGACAAGATCGGTAAAGGTGCCGCCGATATCTACGCCAATCTGCATACGCGATCCTCTCTAAAAGTATTAGCGAAAAGCCTGGGGATACAGCCGGCATTTGTCAGTGCGTATCATCGCTCTAATTATGGTCTTTAGCCCCGTTTTCCAGGGGTGCTGACCTGTCCCGATCACGAGCAAGGAGGCGTTCCAATGAGCGAAAGACCGGTCTCCGCCGCCCTGTATGACCGGGCAAAATCCGTCATGCCGGGTGGCAACACCCGGATCACGGTGTTCATGAAGCCACACCCTTATTATGCGTCCCACGGAGAGGGTTGCTGGCTCACAGACGCTGACGGCGTCGAACGGCTGGATTTCACAAACAATTACAACTCACTCATTCACGGGCACGCGCACCCCACTATCGTCGCAGCTGTGCAGGCTCAACTTCAGCGGGGCACCGCCTACCCCATGGCAACAGAGGTGGAAATCCGTCTTGCTGAATTGATGTGTGAACGGGTACCTTCCTTTGAGCAAATTCGCTTTTGCAACTCCGGATCGGAAGCTGTCATGTTTGCCGTGAAGGCGGCCCGTGCCCATTCCGGGCGCTACAAAATTGCGAAATGCGAAGGCTCCTATCACGGGTCTTACGACCAATTAGAAGTCAGCCTCGATCCAACGCCAGAGACATGGGGTAATAGTGATCCGAAATCGGTCCCGTACGTCGCGGGTACGCCGAAGAGCGTCTTGGACGACGTCGTGGTTATCCCCTACAACAAACCCGATGAAGCGGAACCGATCCTACGTAAGCACGCACGAGAACTCGCCTGCATCGTGATCGATTTGATGCCGAACCGTGGCGGCTTAATACCGGCCACCCCGGAATTCGTCGCGATGCTGAAGCGCGTCAAAGAGGATACCGGCGTCCTGCTTGTTTTCGACGAGGTCATCACCCTACGTCTTGCGCTCGGCGGGGCACAGGAATTGTTCGGAATACGGCCAGATCTGACAGCGACCGGTAAGATCATCGGCGGCGGATTTCCTGTTGGCGCTGTCGCCGGTTCGGCCGAGGTGATGGCGGTCTTTGACCCGGGTGATGGCAAACCGGCACTTTCCCATTCCGGCACCTTTAACGCCAATCCAATGACCATGGTTGCCGGTGAGGCCGCCATGCGATTACTGACGCAGGACGAGATTGACCGCATCGGCGCGTTGGGCGACCGAGCCCGCACCGGTATTGCTGAGGGAATGCAGGAAATCGGGTTGGCAGGACAGGTCACGGGTCTGGGGTCCTTGTTCCGGATACACGTCCACAATCGGCCGCTGAGCGACTACCGTTCGATGCTGACATCCGAACGAGAAAAGGCGCTTCTATCCGCGATCGTCCACAATATGCGGAATGACGGCGTCTTTGTGAACGAGCGAGGCGTCTGTTCGCTTTCAACGCCGATGGGTGATGACGAAATCGAAACGTTTTTAATCTGTTTCAAATCGGCGGCGGAAACGGCACTTGCCGAGCGCTAGAAGCACTCTGTTAAAGGGAGGGTATGGGGATGTCCGAGAATTGGGTCGTTTGGTTTAACGGAGAAATCGTCCCTGAGACCGAAGCGCGTGTTCCCTTTCGGGATCGCGGCTTCAAATACGGCGACGCGGCCTTCGATACCACGCGGACGTTTGGGCACCGCATCTTCAAACTCGACGAACATCTAGATCGCTTCTATCGCTCGTTGAAATATTTGCGGATCGATCCCGGCATTTCCAAGGAAGATTTAAAACGGGCGACAGAAGAAGTCGTGGAGATAAACTTGCGAAACGTATCCGAAGACGAAGATATTTGGGTTACGCAACGCATCACCCGCGGCCTCGAGCCTGCCGACAGACGGCTATGGACCGAATACCCGGAACGCACAGTCCTCGTCGAAAGTCGGCCATTGCCCTTCCGGGACCGCGGCAAGTTCTATCGGGACGGCTTGCGCGTAAGGACACCATCAGTGCGCCGTCCCCCACCCGACACGCTCAGTCCCCGAGCCAAGACACATAATTATCTCAATCTGATAATCGCTGAGCTTGAAGTGATGGACGCAGACCCCGACGCCCACGCGCTCTTATTGGACACAAACGGGAATCTCGCGGAAGGCAAAGGCAGTAACATCTTCATTGTGAAGGACGGTGTAGTTCTCACGCCAAAAGAGCGCTACGTTCTCCCGGGTGTGAGCCGTCAAACCGCTATAGACCTCGCCAGGGAACAGAACTTGCCGGTCGAAGAAGCGGATATCGATCTCTATGATACGATGAACGCGGCGGAGATTTTTATCACGTCGACCAGTTTCTGCATCTGTCCCGTCAGTAATGTCAACGGCGTTACCATCGGCGACGGCAATGTCCCGGGCCCCATCACCAAGCAATTGATCGACGCTTATGTAGACTATGTCAGGTGCGATTGGTATGGGCAGTATCTTAAACACTCGAACACATGATTGGCCCGAATGGAAGCGCCACATTTAAGAATGTGCTGAAAAGGGACCAAGAAGGACAGAACTAGAACAAAATTGTCCCACCCTATAAAAACACCACTACTTTCAATGACTTAGAAAGAAAGTGGTGCTCAGGGGTTGGGTCAAAAAATCACTATAAATCAATGAATTATACAGAGGTTAGTCACTTTTTATTGGCACCAGGAAGCATGGCGTTGCATAGCGAATTGACTAA
>DJKK01000219.1:0-2840 GCA_002434595.1 Alphaproteobacteria bacterium UBA6544
TGATAGATATTTAATTTTATTATAAAAAAATAAAAGTGCCGGCGTAGCTCAGTTGGTAGAGCAGTTGATTTGTAATCATCAGGTCAGGGGTTCGACTCCTCTAGCCGGCACCATTTCCCCGTCCTGTGGGGCGTCATCATCAGCGACAGCCCCCCAACGGCCGGTTCCGGTGATTTCTCTACTATCACTATTGGCCGCTTTTTAGGGTTCGGACTGGCAGGTTTCGGCCAAATTCTCGGCTGACTTGTCGCCAGCAACTGATCCGGCGAATATCTGTGCGGATCTGCCGCTACATCGTCGCCATCAAGGCTATCGCGAAAAGCACTGTGGAGGCCAGCCCGAGCAGGCTTCTTATATCGTGAAGGCGCCCCCAGGCCACAAGCTGAGCCCTAATGTCAGGGCCTGCCTGTTCTGGATGAACGGCCTGAAGTCGTTTGTTCGTCGGCATGATTGCTATGATGGTAAACGGCCAGTTGCCAAGAAGTGCGATGCTTCCAGCGATCCACAACCATTGGGTCGATAAATACCAAGCCGCCAATCCGCATACACCGCCGATAATAGCCAAGCCGGACTGTATCGGGAGCGCTTTCGCGTAGCTTGATTGCCACTGTGTGAGTAGCGGCCTGTCTTCCAGCAACAAGCGGGCCGGGTGTTCGACCAGACTGATATAAGCTGCCGCACCGGCAAACAAGGCGGCGGACACCAGTGCAATGATATAGAAAAGCGACATTTAGGATTCCTCGGCATGAGCCGGGGAGACGCGAAAAAAACAGCCAGCGCCTCCCCAAACAAATTGGGTCAACGCCGCGGCTGAGAAGAACCCAGATGTGGGTGCAGGAGCTACCAACCTGCCACTCTATTTTCGGCTGTCGTATAATGGAGAAAATATCACGACCGCTCAAGCCCAATGTCTGCAAGGGCGTCGTTAAAAACAGGTCCGCTTTTGTTGCGCTTCCTCGATTATCGGACGGTCGGCTTTGAAGCGCTGCGACAACTTCCGGTAACGTCTGCAATTGGGGTGGGAAGCAGACTCATCTGGACAACGAAAAGCGGGGTTCACTTTCCAACACCACGAACACGCAATCAAAGCGGCCTATAGGATCCTTTGAGGTCGTCAAATGGAACCATTGCATTCTGTTGGTAGGCTGTCCGCTGTTGGAGTTTCTCATAATAGTCCCGCAACATTGGAAGGTCGGGACGGTCCCAATCCAGACTGAAATAGCGATGGAGGATGTGGCCACATGCAATATCGGCGAAAGTAAAATGATCCCCTCCCACCCATTCTCTACCCCGCAGAAATCCCTCGAAAATTTTAGCTAGAGGAATGAGGTTTTCGACGGCTGCTGCCAAGAATGCAGGATCGCGAGTAGCAGCTGACATTCGCACTTCGTATACGAATATCCTGAGGACTCCTTCGGCAAAGGTATTCTTACCCCATTCGGCAATAGCGTCGAGTGAAGCGCGGGATCGAGGACAAGCCGGCCAGAACGTTTCGCTGCCGTATGCGGCACCAAGGTAGCGCAATATCGCTGCGCTTTCGAACATAGTAACAGGACCATCCTGCAAAACGGGAACTCTGCCCATCGGGTTCATAGCTAGGTAAGCAGGAGTATTGGTCGTCTTAAACCCGTGTCCATAATCCAAACGTTCGAAATCGACACCGATCTCATTGATAGCCCACATAACGAGTTGCACACTACTCGAATTGCGACGCCCAAGAATAGTTATCATCACAGCGATCCAATCGTTCATGCACGATGCCGAGGCAGCGAGCGTCGAATCATAGTTCGGATATCTCTCATGTGGAAAGTCTGTAATGGGATCGTTAGCGGCTTGTCTGAATTTGGGTGAGCATCGCTCCATGCTGCCAGTCTGCTAGTGGGGCCTTCGTCCGCTGCTCCGAATGTCAGAGATTTAGGGTGGGAAGTTGCCAGTCCTGCTTAGGGAACAGGACTGGCAAAACCGAACATTGACGCACTTTGGCTATTGCAGTGGCTTGATCGCAGTCTGCCAGTGACGATAGAGGGCCGAAATGTCGCCGTCGGTGAGAAGTGGCATAGCTGCTTTCAATTCGTCGTCGCTCCAATCCCACCAACGCAGTTCCAGGAGACGCGCAATGTCCGCCTCAACGAACCGCATTCGGAGCGTCTTGGACGGATTTCCACCGACAATGGCGTAAGGCTCTACATCCTTTGTAACCAAGGCCCGGGTGCCGATTACTGCCCCGTGCCCGATCTTGACACCGGGCATGACGATCGCCTCGGTCCCGATCCAGACATCGTTGCCGATTACCGTATCTCCGGCAGGTTCGAAACCATTTCGCGCACCTTCGAATGCGTCGATCTCGGGCATCCAGTAAAAAGGAAAGGTGCTGATCCAGTCGCGACGATGACCCTGGTTCCCAGCCATGATGAAAGCTGCACCCGAACCGATCGAACAGAAGGAGCCGATCACGAGTTTGTCGACGCCCTCTTCGGGCAGGAGGAAGCGAGCGCACTCATCGAACCCGTGGCCGTGATAATAGCCAGAATAATAGCTATACCTCCCGACGCGAATGTTAGGATTGGTGACGAGACGATCGAGCGTAAACCCTTTGAAAGGACTCTCGAAGACATTTTTCATAATGAAAACCGATCAATTGCAAGCCGCACATGCGACAGGGGTTCACCCGAATATGCTCGGGTGAAGTTCAGCGAGCGATCCGATGGATCGCCGCCGCCCGCTTACAGCGTCAGGGACGAGTAAGCGCGATGCAGGTGGTTCGGTCTGCGGACTTCATCTTCACCGGGTAGCCTAACTAAGCTCTTGTTGGCAATCTGCCTCAACTGCCTCAACTGCCT
>DJKK01000219.1:3160-5392 GCA_002434595.1 Alphaproteobacteria bacterium UBA6544
CTGCCTCAACTGCCTCAACTGCCTTCAGGCAATTCGGTTCGCGCGCGAAATGTCCACAATGAGGTCGTTAGCAGTCGGACCGCTTTTATCATGCGCCTACGATTAGCGGACGGTCGGCTTTCAGGCGCTCGCACAACACGCGCGAAGGTCTGCAATGGGTTGGAAGGCAGACATTAGTCTTCGTCCAGAACCCCGAGTCCCAGCTCAACAGCAAGCTCTCGCACGTAAGCGGCATGGTGGGGTAATTTAGTCCTGCCAAGATGCTCTTGGAAAAGCCGCCTCGCACCATTTTGATCGCCATTTTTAAGCAGCACCATGGCGACGTCCAAGCGGGCCACTGACGTCAAACGCCGTTCGGTTTCGTTGAAGCTGATCCAATCTCGAACGATTTACTCACGGGACCTGAAGCGCTCTAAAAAAGGAATGCCAACGTGAAGTAGCAATGCACCAATGTCGTCTGCCACATCGTCACAATCCTCTATCAGAGACCACCACTGATCATCATTGTCAGTGATGCCACTAAGACGCGTTCTAATGTCGCAATGGGAGTCGTCGATAACGCGCTTCGAATTGTGAGGCGGGTTTGTTCTCTCGAACATCTCTGCGACATGCACGCCGATATTGACGGTGAACTCGCCATAATGATCCGGACGCAAATACTTCACCGGGTCGGGCAACGGCGGGCCAAGTTCGAAGCGACCTGCTTGTAGTGCGATGATCTGAAAGATGCCGCATTCCGTCTCGCGCCTAAATGCCCTACCCTTTCGAGCAAATCCAACCGGTTTGAGCAGCGCAACCAAGCGACCTTGAATCTCATCGAGTTTTTGTACGATAGGTGATTTTGAGGTCATGGCCGTCGTCTTTAGCGAAGCTTCGCAATGGCCGGAATGGGGTCGTTAGCTGAATGATCGCCGTTGGACATAAATCGAGAAATGCCGCCAATCCGCCATTGCTTCCCCGAGAGATTTTTGGAAAGACTTGCATCGCTGACGTCGGCTATGTCGCGAATGACGGAGCACTCGGCCTCGTCGGCACGCGCGAGGATTGCGGCGATTTGCACCCGGGCTGGTGGAATGAGCACTTCGTCACTGCGCATTACCGATCGGGTCCGGCCTGCAACGAGCATACGACCAATATTTCCCAACGCCGGGCTTTAACACTATACCGGCCCTCTCGGGTCGCGACTCGTGAACGGAAACATCCGCCTTCGCCATCGGGTCGCGAACGGAGGATCATTACATGAAATATCTGATTGTGCTCGCCGCAGCGACTGCGCTCGCCGGCTGTTCAAAGCCTGCCGAACAGGAACCTGCCGCGCAAGCTCCCGAACCTGCTGCAACGCAACCTGCGCAAGTCATGGCCGCCGACGGCCAGCCTGCGCCGGGAACCTACCGCGTCACTACCGAAGGCGGCGATGTCTTCACGGAAGAACTCAAGCCCGACGGCAGATATATACAGACCGATGCGGATGGCACCGTGGTCGAGACCGGCCGCTGGGTCCAGAAATCGCCCCAGGACTATTGCTGGACGGTCGACGAACAATATCGCGAGGAAGGCGATATGGGCGCCGAGAAATGCAACACGGAAGTGGTCGGCGCCGATGGCGTGTGGACATCGACCAATGCCGATGGGGAAACGGCGACCGTCGAACGGATGTAATGCCGCGCCCTGATCTGACGAGTGGCGCCGAATTGCGTGTCGGCGCCACTTTCGGCCTTACAGGAACGGTTCTTCGCCGGGCCGGTGAATACCGCATTCGACCTTGTCCCAGCCGGACCAGCGTCCCGCACGGGCGTCCTCGCCTTCGGCCACCGGCCGCGTGCACGGCATGCAGCCGATGCTGGGAAAGCCGCGCTCCACCAGCGGGTGACGGGGCAGATCGTGCTTTTCGAAATAGGCGGTGATGTCGTTGGCGGACCAGTCGATCAGCGGATTGATCTTCAGCCGCCCCTGCGCATCGGACGTATCGACTTCGAAACGCGGCAGATTGGCGCGGGTCGACGACTGGAAAGCCTTGCGACCTGTGAAGCTTGCATCGTATTCTTCCAGCGCCTTGGCCAGCGGCCTGACCTTGCGCAATTCGCAGCAGCCATCCGGGTCGTACGACCATCTGAGCCCGCTTTCGTCACGCGCCTTCAGATCGGCGAGTTCGGGATAGAGATCGATGCGCCTGAACCCCAGCCGGTCGGTCAGTTCGTCACGATAGGCCAGCGTCTCGGGGAAGTGCTTGCC